>JACCXW010000170.1 GCA_013696785.1 Geodermatophilaceae bacterium
CCACCGACCTTGCGGGACTGACCCGCGCAGCGCTGCGCCAGCTCGTCGCCGGCCCGCCGATCTGAGCCGACCCAGGCCCTGCTGTTCCGCACACGATCCTCTGCGGGACGACCGGCGTGCACCTAGCGCTGGCAGAATCGCGCCTCTTACCGCAGACGGTCACACCTGGCAGTCGGCGTGGCCAGGCCGAGAACAGCCCTGCTTGCAAGGGCCTACACGGAACCCAGTGGCGGTCTCGGGCAACCCCGCTCACCAGTCTCTTAATCGGCCTCAGCCGGCGAACCCGACCTTCAAGTGGTAAGCAGGTGGGACGCTCAGCTTCGGGCCAGCCGGAATGATGGCGTCACCTGAGCTCAGCGATGACGACGCTCTGCGGGCCGGCCAGCGGGCGATGCACGATGAACGTCCAGCCGGTCTCGGCCAGCCAGTCCCGCGCCTCGTCGACGCTGTACACGTCGCCGTTGCGGATGTGTACCGCAAACTCGCCGGCAATGAGCGCCGCGTGCACCGGGCTGGTGTGCGTCGCGTCGGTCCAGAAGTTCGCGAGCATCAGCCTGGCGCCGGGCGCGGCCGCCTGCGCGATTCGCGTCAGCATCTGCTTGTTCTCGTCGGGCGACCAGTAGTGGACGAGATTCGCGGCGAGGAACGCATCGTGATCGGCGGGGAGCGGGTCGGTGGTTACGTCACCGGCGAGGACGGACACCCGTGACCCGAGGCCGGAGGCGGCGACGTGCTTGCGCGCGATCTCGGCCACGACGGGAAGATCCATCACCGTCGCCCGCAGCTGCGGGTAAGTTTCCGCGAGCCGGCGCCGTAGTCGGGGTCTCAATCTGAGTCAGCGCCGGCTGGCGGTTGCTTCTAGCCTCGTCACTCATGCGCGGAGGAGATGTTCACGTGAATCCACAGCCCAGTGACCTACCCGGCAACGACGCACCGGGCAGCAGCGCGCAAGGCAGCAGCGCGCAAGGCAGCGAGCAGGTCGAGACGTACAACCCCTGGACGATCGTCAATCTGGTGTTCGAGCACCTGGCGGCCGAGGGCCTGCATCCCATCCTGGGTACCGCCGGTGATCCCGGTCCACCGGCTACCGCGCTGCTGGTGGCGCTGGGCATTCAGCCGGCCGCAGAGGGCAACCGCAAGGTCATCGAGGATGTGCGGCGGCACCTGGCAGAGATCCGCGCGGCCGCGTTCGGCGACAGCTGAGGTCAGTGCGTCGACTGACGCGGCACCGCGATGCCGTAGTCACGGATCTTGCGGTAGATGGTGGCCCGGGACATACCGAGGTGGCGGGCCGCCCGGGCCCGGTCCCCGTTCGCGGTGATCAGGGATTCGACGATGGCATCGCACTCGATCGACTCCAGCGGGCTCAGCACCCGCCGGGTTGTCGCCAGGCATTCGGCCGGCAGGTCGGCGACTCCGATGACGCCGGTACGACGATGCGCGACGATCTTGCGTAGCGTCCCGAGCAGCTGCTCTACGTTGCCCCGCCACCGATTGCGCATCAAAACCCGCATCGCATCCGGGGAGAACGTGAGATTTGAGGTCTTGGTGTGCCGCGCGAGGAAGAGGTCGATGACCTCGGGGATGTCCTCGAGGTGATGCCGCAGCGGCGGGACTTCCACCGAGGAGCCGAAGCACCAGACCAGCCGGTTGAGCTCTTCGCTGGTCTCACCGCTCCAGCGTGTGGCCACGACCCACGGGCGCGCAGATTCCGAGGCCCGCGCCGCCTCGAGCAGTTCGCTGAGTGAGGCGACAACTGCGGGGGGCAAGCGGTCGACGTGGCGCAGGATCAGGGTGCCGCTCTCACCGGCCAGTTCGCTCGCGACGTCGAGCAGCCAGCCTTTGGCGTCCTGGCAGTCGTCGGCGTCGAGGACGCGCAGGTGCTCCCCAGGGGTGTGCGCCAGATGGGTGGCGCGTGCCACCGCGAACTTGCCTACACCGGGCTCGCCGGTCAGGTCCAGCCACTCGTCGGAGGTGAAGTGCTCCTCGACGTCCGCGCAGCATTTCAGCCATTGCATGCTGGCACCAACGATGCCCGGCAGCTGGTGCACCTGTTTGGATCCCCGGCTCTCGGCGGCAGCCGGTGCCAGTCGGGCCGCGACGAGCTGAACCTGGATCACGCCACCGACGGAGCCCGGTCCGCCGTCACTCGGTTGGCAGTGCACCTCGGCGGTGGCCCCGCTCGGCAGCACGGTCGTGAAGACGCGGGCCTTTCCGTCGGCAAGGGTCTCGGTGGCCTGGCCGAGCAGCGCGATCTGATCCTGCGGATCGATCAGCTCACGGGCGCGGTCGTTCATCATCACCAGATCGCTGCTGATCGCCATCGCCGGGACGAGGCCCTGTCGGGTGGCCGCAAGGTATTGCCGGAGCAGAGCGAACTCCCGACGTCCGACGTCTTCGAGAATCGCCTCCTCGATCCGGCGGGCGAGGCTGGTGGCGGTGACGAGCAGGGTCGGGTCGGCATCGATCCGCCAGCAGGTCAGATCCACGACACCGAGCAGTTTGCCCGTGACGGGGTGGCGGATCGGAGCTCCGGCGCAGGCCAGTTCCTCCAGGTGCTCGACGTAGTGCTCGTGACCGAACACCTGCGCCGGTCCGCGGCTCTCCAGTGCGGTGCCGATGCCGTTCGTGCCGGCGAACTGCTCGGCGTAACTGAAGCCCGGAGCGAGGGAGACCTGATCGAGCTTGCGCCGTAGCGCGGCGTCGCTCGCACGACGGTCGAGCACGATGCCGGCGGCATCGGTGAGGATGATGGTGATCGGCTCGTTGGCGAATCCGGCGTGCGCCTCGGTGAGCACCGGCCCGGCGCTGTATGCCAACTGCGATTCACGGTCGAGGTTGGGCTCGTAGGGGAGTTCGAACGGGTCGACGGAGACCTGCCACTCCTTGCAGCGGACCCAGGACGCCGAGATGCTGTTCCTGACAGCGGCGGTATCAACCGGTTCGGCCGAGTGGAACGACTCTCGCGCACCGGCCACCGTGCCGGTAGGCGGCCGACGGTTCCGGGCGGCCCGGTTAGCCAAGTTCAGGTGCTGGCGCCCACCGCTCACGCGCCTGCCTCCTCGGGAGCCCCGATGGTTGCGTGCTCACCCTCACTCTAGCGCTCGGAGGAACCCCGCACCTCGCCGTGTTAATTCGGACAGTAGGACCGTCGGATGTGGGCGACGTCTCATCATGAGACCGCCAGCCCCTCCCGCACAGAGTGAGCTCGTGGAGATAGCGGCTGCGGGCAGAGTGTCTCAGCCAACCCGAACGAAGGGTAAGGAGTGCTTATGAGTCGCCAGAGTGTGGCCAAGGCTCACCAGAAGATCCAGGAACTGTCCTGGGAACCGCTCTATCACGAGCCGGTAGCGCAGTACGGGACGGACTACACGTTCCGGAAGGCGCAGAAGAAGGACCCGCTCAAGCAGGTGCTCCGGTCCTACTTCCCCATGCAGGAGGAGAAGGACCACCGCGTGTACGGCGCGTCAGACGGCGCCATCCGCGGGAACATGTTCCGCCAGGTCCAGGAGCGGTGGCTGGAGTGGCAGAAGCTGTTCCTGAGCATCATCCCGTTGCCGGAGATCTCGGCCGCCAGGGCCATGCCGCTGCTGTTCCGCAACGTGCCCAACCCTGAGCTGCACAACGGCCAGGCGATCCAGATGATCGACGAGGTTCGGCACTCGACGATCCAGCAGAACCTCAAGCGCCTGTACATGAACAACTACATCGACCCGGCGGGCTTCAACAACAGCCTGCGCAACTTCCAGAACGACTACTGCGGGTCGATCGGGCGGCAGTTCGCCGAGGGCTTCATCACCGGTGACGCGATCACCGCGGCGAGCATCTACCTCACGATCGTGGCCGAGACCGCGTTCACGAACACGCTGTTCGTGGCCATGCCGGCCGAAGCCGCGGCAAACGGTGACTACCTGCTGCCGACCGTCTTCCACTCGGTCCAGTCCGACGAGTCCCGCCACATCAGCAACGGGTACGCAACGCTGCTCATGGCGCTGGCCGACGAGGGCAACCACCAGCTGCTCGAGCGCGACCTGCGCTACGCGTGGTGGAACAACCACCGTGTGGTGGACGCCGCCATCGGCACGTTCATCGAGTACGGCACGAAGGATCGGCGCAAGGACCGGGAGAGCTACGCGGAGATGTGGCGTCGGTGGATCTACGACGACTACTACCGCAGCTACCTGATCCCGCTGGAGAAGTACGGCCTCGTGATCCCCCACGACCTGATCGAAGAGGCGTGGAACCAGATCTGGAACAAGGGCTACGTGCACGAGGTGGCCCAGTTCTTCGCCACCGGCTGGCTGGCCAACTACTGGCGGATCGACCCGATGACCGACACGGACTTCGAGTGGTTCGAGCACAAGTACCCGGGCTGGTACAACCGGTACGGCAAGTGGTGGGAGAACTACAACCGGCTGGCGACCCCGAACGGGCACAACCCGATCGTGTTCGAGGACGTCGACTACGTGTACCCGAGCCGCTGTTGGACCTGCATGGTGCCCTGCCTCGTCCGCGAGGACATGGTCATGGCCGAGGTCGACGGACAGTGGCGCACGTACTGCCACGACATGTGCCGGTGGACCGACGAGGAGGCCTTCCGGCCGACGTATCAGGGTCGGGCGACCCCGAACATGGGCAAGCTCATCGGGATGCGCGAGTGGGAGACGCTCTACCACGGCTGGAACTGGGCCGACATCGTCTCCGACATGGGCTACG
>JACCXW010000175.1 GCA_013696785.1 Geodermatophilaceae bacterium
TTCGGGGGCGGCGATCCCGGCCCGGCGGGCGATCACCGAGTACGCGGCGGCCACGCCCCGGGCGCCGTCCTCCAGCGAAGTGGCCCGGGTGACACCGACCGGCCGGGTGCTGCCGTCCGCGCCGATCCGCAGCACCCGGTAGTCCACGGCACCGGCCGCCGGCGAGGCGCGCCAGGAGACGCGGGCACCGCCCGGAACTGCCTCGAACCGAACGTCCGTCGCGGATGCGAGTCCGATGGTGGCGAGCGCCGCCCGGGTCGGCTCGTGATCTGCCACTGCGGCGAGTACATCGAGCAGTGCCAGTTCCTGCTGCGCTCCGGTCAACTGCTGCGCCGCACCTAGTGCGCGGTCCGCGGCGGCCAGCCGCTCGCCGGCATCGGTCGACATGTCCTGCGCCGACTGGCCTTGTGGGCCGGGCACGTCACGCGCCACCGCGACCAATCGCCCGAGCACTTCACTCGCCTCGGCGTACCTGCGGGCAGCGACGGCGCTCACCGCGCTCCGCCAGCGCTGTTCGGCCTCGGCGATGATCGCGTCGATCTCGTCGCGAACGGCCCGGATGGGCGGCAGCATCCCGTCCGCGGCTGCCCGAGCCGCCGCTACGTGCGATCTGGCCGCGAGCACGAGGCCGGCGCGCAGCGCCGCTCGGGCCCGCGACAGGTCCTGCTGCCACCGTGGCCCGGCGTGCGCCGCCGTAGACCTCGTTCCCCCGCTGCCAGACGGGCATTGGTTGCCGCCCACCTGCGGCGGTACGCCGAACTCCGCCGCCAGCTGCGCCAGTACGGAGAGCGCCCGGTCGCGGTCGAGCCCGGCGGCCTGCGCCTCGCCGAGCAGATGGGCGTGGTCGTCTGAGGTCAGCTCGTCCTCTACGAGTACCGCCGCTGCAACGCGCGGCCGGAGCCTGGCCAGGACATCGGCGCGGACATCGTCGAGGTAGCCGGCCGGGTCCCCGTCGACGAGCAGCGCCGTCACGGCCGCCAGCAGATCGTCGACAAGCGCCCGACGCCGGTCCGGTCGCAACTCGCGGTTTCGTGCGGCCATCGCGTCGCGGCGCTCGCGTACCCGCTGGCGATCGGCGTCGGGCGGCAGACCGAGCAGGTTGTACAGGCTGGCGGCCGGCTCGTTTCCGTCCAGCTGGCCGAGTTCCTCGAGATCGGTGCGGACCTGCCGGTACACGCCGTCATCGGGCGCCGGCGCCGGCCGACGCTGGGTCTTGACCAGCCGATGTCGGCGCAACCGGGTCTCGAAGCCGGGCTCGGGTACCCCGGCAGCAAGCGCGAACTGCCGCAGCCCGGCCACCTTGTCCTCGGGGATGCCGCCGAAGCGCTCGACCAGCCGTCGCAGCGCGGCGTCGAGTTCGCCGTACTGCCCCTCCTCGCGCCGGGTGCGTTCTGCCACCGTCCGCTCGGCCAGCCACCGCCGCCCGTCCTTGGTTCGCATCTGGTCGGCGATGTCGCGATGGATCTCGAGCATGGCGGTCACCACGCCGCGGTACTTCGGATGATCACGCTGCTTCTGCCAGAACGCCCACACGGCATCGATCTGCGCGGTGACGGCCGCGTCCGGCAGCGCGTCGGCGGCGCCGACAGGCAGGTCGTAGATCTCGAACGGGTCGGACTGCTCCGGTCCCCCGCGGGCCTCGATCGCGGCGAGCACCCGCTTGCGGTAGGCGTTGCCGTCGAACGGCGGCAGCACGTCCGGCAAGGTCATCAGAGTTCCGGGCCGTCCCCCTGCGGGCGATCCTTGCCCAGCGGCACTCGCCGGTGCACCTTGCCGACCTGTGCCCGTTCCCGCGCCACGTCGGCCTGGCTGAGCGCGGCGCTGGTCTCGATCCGGACCGTGAGCGGCCGGTCGGCCACTCCCTCGTGCAGTGCGGTCAGCTCGAGGATCCCGTCGAAGCCCATCCGCAGCGTGATCTCGATCTCGCTGCCGGCCGGGTGCCCCGGCGGGATGTCGACGATCGACGCCTCTGCGATCAGCTTGCCGTCCTCCGGGCGAGATGACTCCGCTCCGCCGCCCTGCTCGACGACGCGGACCGTCACTACCGGCTGGTCGTCGTACACCGTCCCGAAGGACCTGCGGACGGAGATCGGAAGCCGGTCGTTGCGGTGCACCAGGAACACGACCCCGCCCTCGCCGTATCGGTCCAGCGCCAGGATGCCGAAGCCGCGCGAGCAGACATTGAGGACTTGAACCTCGACCGTACGGCGGACCTCGGCGGCGCTGAGGCCGTACGCGTCGCCCAGCCGCTGACAAGCAGCCTGCAGGTCGCCGGGGTCGGCCAGCTCGATCGGGCTGCCGTCGACGAGCTGACCGCGGGTGACCAGGTCGGCGGCTAGCAGCCGCTCCATGGACTTCTTGCGGCCGTAGATCGCCGCGCCCTTGGCCACCGCGAGATCCGGATCGTGCAGTTCGGCGGGGACGCCGAGCTCGCCACCGAGCCGGGCAGCGACGGCCGGCATCCGGCTGGAACCGCCGACCAGCAACACCCGGTCGATGCGCTGAACGCCACGTTCCCGGGCACCCGCCACAGCCGCATGGGTGAGTTCCACGGTCCGGTGCAACAGTCCTGCGGTGAGCCGTTCGAACTCCGCGCGGGTGACCGTCACGTCGTGGCGTCGACCGTCGTGCTCCACCGGTACGACGACGCTCTCGCGCTCGGTGAGTTCCCGCTTCGCGCTCTCGGCGGCCAGGATCAGCGCCTGCCCGCCGGCGCTGTCGTCGAGCGGATCCTCGGCGTCGGGATGGGCTGCGACGAATGCCCGCGACAGGTGGACTGCGAGTTTCTCGTCCCAGTCCGCCCCGCCCAGTTCGTGATCTCCGTCGATCGCCACCACCGCGAGCCGGCGCTGCGCCAGCTCGACGATGGTCACGTCCACGGTGCCGCCGCCGAGGTCGTAGACCAGGGCCACCTCGGTGTCATCGCCGGCCGGTTGCCCGTCGGCCGACAGGGAAACCGGGCCAGCGCCGTCCAATCGTGCGAACCCGTAGGAGAGCGCGGCCGCCGTCGGTTCGTTGATGACGTCGAGCACGGTCAGATCGGCGTACTCCCCCGCCAGTTTCGTGGCCCGCCGCTCCTCGTCGCCGAAGTACGCCGGCACCGTGATCACGACATCGCGCACGGGGCTCGCGGTGTTGAAGCCGGTCTCGATGACGAGCGCCTTGAGCACGAGGCTGCTCACCGCTGGCGCCGACCAGGACCGGCCGTGGCTGACGAAACGCCATTCCCCGTCGCCCATCCGGCGCTTGACGAGCGTGCAGACGTCCTCGGGCTGGGCGCGGGAGAGTGCGCGGGCCGACTCGCCGGTCACGTAGTCGTCCGGTCCGACGAACAGCACGACGCTGGGCAGCGTCATCGTGCCGTCGAGCAGCGGAACCACCTCGGGTGCCCCGTCGGCAGCCACCCGTGCCAGACAGCTGTACGTCGTACCGAGGTCTATGCCGTAGACGGTGCCCGAAAACGTTCGGGAGCCCCGGGCCATGCGGAGGACACTAGCGGCCGGCAATGGCCGCCGGGGGCGGTCCGCCGGGACGCTGGGGCGACTAGGGTCGATCGAGGACGTCCAGTCGACCGACGACACGGGCAGCGGCGGTAGGAAGAGCGAGGGCAGATGGGAATCGACTACACCAAGCGGCCACAGACTCCGGCACAGCCGCCGCCGGCCCAGGGCACCCCTCCCCCGCAACAGCAGAACGTGTCGCTTTCGAAGCTCACGCTGACGAAGTCCGCGCCGTCGGTGTCGTTGAGCAAGTCCGGAGGGACCGGCGGCGTACTGCGGGTCAACCTCAACTGGAATGCCCGGCCGGAAGGCCAAGCCACCGGCGGGTTCTTCAAGCGGCTCGCGGCCGGTGGATCCTCGGGCGCCATCGACCTCGATCTCGGCTGCCTCTACGAGTACTCCGACGGCTCCAAGGGCGTCGTGCAGGCCCTCGGCAACGCCTTTCGCGGCCAGCACCAGCTCGGTGCCGGGGAGTCGATCATCTGGCTGGACGCCGATGACCGGTCCGGGCAGAACACCGGTGGTGAGAACCTGCACGTCGACCTACGGCACGTCGCCAAGATCCGGCGGATCATCGTCTTTGCACTCATCTACGAGGGCGTGCCGAACTGGGGTGCCGCCGACGCCGTCGTGACGATGTTTCCCGTCTCCGGGCCGCAGATCGAGGTTCGGCTCGACGAACACGACCCGAAGGCCCGGATCTGCGCGGTCGCGCTGCTGGAGAACCGCGGCGGCGAGCTGGTCGTCAACCGCGAGGTCCGCTACATCAACGGCGGACAGGACGTGCTGGACAAGCAGTACGGCTGGGGCATGAACTGGAGCCCGGGCCGCAAGTAGCCCTGCCTGCCGCCTGTACCGACTGGCAACAATTCGGGGCAACTCTGCCCTCGCCCAGGGACGTTCACCGGGGATAGTCTGTCCGCGCCTGTCTTGGATGGCCAATGCGCAAGGGGAGCAGTCATGGGATGGAAGCGGGCGGCTTCGGCCGCAGCAATCAGTGCGCTGCTCTGCCAGTTGACGGTGGTGGTCCTGGCCTCGGGCGCCGGGGCCGCACCGCCCGACCGAGCGCGTCCCGCTTTCGCGTCGGTCGGCAGCACTCCCCGCGCCCTCGAAGGACCGGTGGCGGACGCCCCCCAAACCGACCCGAAGTTCGAGGCGTACCTGCGGCTGATCGAGAGTTTCACCTGCGACTCCGAGGGCAGCCCCGCCCGCTCGGTGGACATGAGCTGCAACTCCGTGGCGCTATCGCAGGACTTCACCCCGGACAACGAGATCGCGATCGCGGTGGACCCGGCTGATCCGCAGCACCTGGTGGCCGGCTCCAACGACTACTTCTACAGGTACAGCCCGACCCGCACCTTGGTGTCGGTGCCGACCGGTTTCTTCACCTCCTTCGACGGCGGCCAGACCTGGCTCGACGGGCAAATCCCGCGAGGTGAGGGCAACAACGGTGGCGACGCCTCACCGGCGTTCGACGTCAAGAACGGTGTCGTCCTGATGGCCGGCCTGGACTTCACCTCCACGCCCACCCGCTCGGTGGCGGTGAACGGGAACATCGCGGTGAGCCGCTCCACCGACGGCGGCCGGAACTGGGCAGGCGGGGTCGTCGTCATGGACGGTGGCGGGCCGGGCCAGCAGGTGTTCTTCGACAAGGAATGGCTGACGGTGGACAACAATCCGGGCTCGCCTTACTACGGCCGGGCATACTTGACCGCCACGCGCTTCCTCTTCACGCCGGACTACGAGGAATCGCCGATCATGCTCAGCTACTCCGACGACGGCGGCCTCACATGGACGCAGCCTGCGGAGATCTCCGGCTCACATCCGACATGCACCTTCCAGACGGCCGGTGCGGCCAACGACTGCGACGAGGACCAATTCTCGATCCCCGAGGTCGCCTCGGACGGAACGCTCTACGTCCATTTCCTGAACGGTCAGAACGAGGCCGAGTGGGAGGTGCCCGGCGAGTTCGACTCCCAGCTGATGGTTGCCCGGTCCGACGATGGTGGGGTGAGCTTCGATGCGCCCGACGTCGTCGTCCAGCTCGAGGACGGCGCCAGCGACACGCCGTGGAACGTGCTCGGCCGGCAGACGGTCTGGGGGCACCAGCTGCGCTGGGCGTCGGCGGGCAACATCAGCGTGAACCCGACCGACCCGCAGGACGTGACGATGGTGTTCTCCGACCGCGGTACGCCGAACCCCAACGCCACCGAGGACTGCCTGGCCAGGATTCCCGGCCGGCCGCCGCTGTACGACCCGTGCCGGGCCGGGCCCGGCTCCGAGCTGAGCATCTACGGCGTCCGCTCGCTCGACGGGGGCGACACCTGGTCGCGCAAGTTCGAGATCGACGGCTCGAGTCACCACGCCTGGTTCCCGTGGGCCGACCACAAGCCCGACGGCACCCTGGTCGTGGCGTGGGACGAGGACACCACCGGTGCTCCCGCCGACGCGTTCAACCATGTCCTCTGGGTCGAGGGCAGCGGCCGGGAAGTGCTGCGGCCCAATACCGCTGAGGGCCGCTCGCCGACGGAGCAGATCGACATCTCGGTGACGTTCTGGACGGCCCAGTACGTGCCGCGCTACGCCTGGCCGAGGATCTGTGGACCCGAGGGCTACGACGATCCGCCGCTGACGCACGCCGAGGGCAAGGACTGCAGCGCATTCCACGGCGACTACACGGGTCTGGCTGTCGGCTCGGACGGCAGCATCAACATCGTCTGGACCGGCCTGAACCGCCAGGCGACGTCCGATCAGATCGATCCCTACACGGGCCTACCTCACGACGGCTTCGCCGAGGATGCGATGTTCGCCCGCCGGTAAGCGGCGCAGGTTGAGCAACGCCGGGCTCTAGCTGTCCCGGGCAGCGGCCAGCCGCTGCTGCCAGCGTCGCGTCGTGGCGGGATCGGCCCGTACGGCGTCGAGCAGGTCCGGCTCGGGCCGGCGTACCGGCAGGGCGCCGTCGGCGGGCAGCAGCGGCCGGGAGCACACGTCGGACGTGAGCAGCTGCACGGTGGCGAGGCCGCAGGCGTAGGGCAGCTCGGGCAGCGCCGCGGCCAGGGCAACGCCGGCGGCGATGCCGACCGAGGTCTCCAGCGCCGACGACGCCACCGCGGGCAGTCCGGTCTGCTCTGCGATTTGCAGGCAGCG
>JACCXW010000185.1 GCA_013696785.1 Geodermatophilaceae bacterium
GTCAAGCGCGCAGTGTGACAATGACCGCCGACGGTGCCGGCACCCGTGCGACATCGGAGGCGGAGCAAGGGCGCAGTGGGGGGAGGCGACGTGTCGACGCGGCTGCGGTTGTTCCTCGCCAGCTTCCTGATGCTCTTCCTCGAGCTGTCCCTGATTCGTTGGTTGGGCTCGCAGGTCGTGCACCTGAGCTACTTCAGCAACTTCGTCCTACTGGGGTCCTTCCTCGGGATCGGGCTGGGCTTCCTTCGAGCCGGCCGGCCGGATCGCAGCCCGCCCTTCTACTCACCGGTCGCTTTCCTCGCGCTCATCGGGTTCGTCTCGGCCTACCCGGTGACGGTGAACCGGGAGGACACCTCCGTCATCTTTTTCACCAGCCTCAGCACCTCAGGCCCTCCGATCTGGGTCACGCTGCCGCTGGTCTTCCTGACGGTTGCCGCGATCATGGCCGGGCCCGGCGAGCTGGTGGCCGACTGTTTTCACGACCTGCCCCGCTTGACGGCGTACCGGTACGACTTGATCGGCTCGCTGGCCGGGATCGTGGCCTTCACGATCTGCTCCTTTGCCGGCGCCCCGCCGCTGGTGTGGTTCGTCGCCAGCGCTGGGTTGTTCGTCGTCCTGCTCGGTGCGACCGGAAGGTCGGTGTCCGTCGCGTTGCTCGTCGCGACCGTGGCGATGTTCGCCTATCCGCAGCTGACCGAGGACGACGGGTTCTGGTCGCCGTACTATCAGGTGACAACGTTCGAGAGCCCGGACGGTCTGAACGGCACGCAGTGGTGGCTCTACGTCAACGGCATCCCCCACCAGCGACTGACCACGGCCGAGACGCGGCTGGCGCAGGAGCCGTACTACGACGAGCCCTACCGCAGGATCCCGAGTCCCCCGGAGAACATGCTCATCGTCGGGGCCGGTACGGGAACGGATGTGTCCATCGCATTGAGCCACGGAATCGGCCACGTCGACGCCGTCGAGATCGATCCGAGCCTGCTCGAGTTCGGCACGCAGACGAACCCGGACGCCGCCTACCAGGACCCGCGGGTCACGACGTACACCAACGACGGTCGCGCCTTCCTGGAGCGAACCGACACGGAGTACGACCTGATCCTGTTCGCGCTGCCAGACTCGTTGACTCTCGTGGCCGGGGCCAGCGCCCTGCGCCTGGAGAGTTATCTCTTCACCGAGCAGGCGATGGAGTCCGCGCGGGACCATCTCGCGCCTGGCGGGGCGTTCTCGATGTACAACTTCTACCGCGAGCCGTGGCTTGTCGACCGACTTGCCGGCACGTTGGATCGAGCCTTCGGTCATCCCCCGTGCCTGCTGTCGGAGCCGCAGGTCAACTCCCTCGCCGTCATGGTCGTGGGCCTCACACCTGATGACCAGGTGTGCGAGCAGACGTGGTCACCCAGCGCGGCTGTGCCGACGCCGTCGAGCGACGACCACCCGTTCCTCTACGTCGACGACGACGCCGGACTCTTCGGCATCCCGACGGTGTACGTCGTCGCGATCGGGTTGATCATCCTGGCCAGCATCCTGGCCATCGGTCTCGTAGGTGGGACCCAGGTGGCGGGGATGTGGCGGTACCGGGACCTGTTCCTGCTCGGGGTCGCCTTCTTGCTGCTGGAGACCAAGAACGTCACGGGATTCGCCTTGTACTTCGGCACCACCTGGCTGGTGAACGCGCTCGTCTTCGGAGGGGTCCTCGTCGCCGTGCTCGCCGCGGTCGAGGTCACCCGTCGGTTCCGTACGCCGCCGTTGCGGTCGATGTATGTCGTGCTGTTCGGGGGACTGCTCCTGGCGTGGCTCGTGCCGACCTCGTGGATCCTGTCACTGCCGTTCGTCCTGCGCCTCGTCGTCGCGGTGACATTGGCGTTCATCCCGATCATGGCGGCGAACGTCATCTTCGCGAAGCGGTTCGAGTCGACCACGGAACCGACGCTGGCGTTCGGGACGAACCTGCTCGGCGCAATGTTCGGCGGCTGCCTGGAGTACCTGGCGCTCGCTACCGGCTACCGGTCACTCCTCGTCGTATGCACAGTCCTCTACCTCGGGGCGTACCTGCTCATGCCCCGTGGCTCCGGCGGGCAGCTCCCGGCCGGGCGCCCATTCCACGTTGGGGTGCGGCCGTCGACCTGAGGGCAAGAGTCAGGTCTGGACCTGCACCTGCGTGAGCGGCGTGTCGACGAGCAGTTCGACGCCGGTGGCGGCGCGGACGTCGTCCAGCGTGACCCCGGCCGCGAGTTCTCGCAGCCGCAGCCCGTCGTGGGTCACGTCGATCACGGCCAGGTCGGTGATGATCTGCTGGACGCAGGCGCGGCCGGTCAGCGGCAGCGTGCACTCCGGGAGGATCTTCGGCGAACCGTCGCGGGCGGTGTGCTCCATCATCACGATCACCCGCTTTGCGCCGTGGACGAGGTCCATGGCGCCTCCCATGCCCTTGACCACCTTGCCGGGGATCATCCAGTTGGCCAGGTCACCGGCCGTGGAGACCTGCATCGCCCCGAGGATCGCCACGTCGATGTGGCCGCCGCGGATCATTCCGAAGCTCGTGGCGGAGTCGAAGAAACTCGCCCCCGGCAGCACCGTGACGGTCTCCTTGCCAGCGTTGATGAGATCCGGGTCGACGTCCTCGTCGTACGGGTACGGTCCGACGCCGAGGATGCCGTTCTCGCTCTGCAACACCAGGTGTACGCCGTCGGGAACGTAGTTCGGCACCAGCGTGGGCAGGCCGATCCCGAGGTTCACATACTGCCCGTCGGTGAGTTCCTGGGCGACGCGGGCGGCGAGTTCGGTACGGGTCAGCGGCATGGGTCAGTTCCCTTCGGCCCGCGGGCGGACGGTGCGACGCTCGATCTTCTTGCCCTCGTCGCCGACCACGACCACCCGCTGCACGAAGACGCCGGGTGTGTGGACGTTGACGGGGTCGAGTTCGCCGGGTTCGACGAGTTCCTCGACCTCGGCAATGGTGATCCGGCCGGCCATGGCGCACAGCGGGTTGAAGTTCCTGGCAGAGAAGTCGTAGACCAGGTTGCCGTGCCGGTCGCCCTTCGCCGCCCGGACGAGGGCGAAGTCCGTCACGATGCCGTGCTCGAGGACGTACTGCGTCCCGTCGAAGTCCCGCACCTCCTTGGGCTCAGAGGCCTCCGCAACGGTGCCGTCACTGTTGTAGCGCAACGGAATGCCGCCCTCGGCGACCTGCGTGCCGACACCGCCCGGGGTGTAGAACGCAGGGATACCCGACCCGCCGGCCCGCAGCCGTTCCGCGAGTGTCCCTTGTGGACAGAGCTCGACCTCGAGTTCGCCCTGCAGGAACTGCCGCTCGAACTCCTTGTTCTCACCGACATACGAGCCCGTCGTACGGCGGATCTGCTTCGCGGCGAGCAACACGCCGAGACCGTCACCGTCGACGCCGCAGTTGTTCGACACCGTCTCCAGGGCGCCGACGCCGCGCTCGTGCAGCGCTGCGATGAGCTGGATCGGTACGCCGCAGAGCCCGAATCCCCCGACCGCGAGGGATGCGCCCTCGGGGATGTCCGCGACTGCCTCTGCGGCGCTGTTGACAACCTTGTCCACGGCATCTCCTCTGTCCCTGATCTCTCGGCGGACTCTAGCTGCCGGCGGCCCGGATGCCCTCGACGTGCACTCCCATCGTCACTGTGACCCGCTCGGTCTCGGCCCGGTGCGCCAGTTTGCCCGGCTCGGCCCGCCGGCACAGGACGATAGACGCACCGGCGGCGAGCGGTGCGAGCAGCCACGGCAGGGGCCCGCCGCCTCGCACCGCCTCCACGTCGACGAGCAGGCGGTCGCCGATCGCGAGACCCAGCCGGCCGGCCAACTCCGCCGCCGCGTTGGCGACGCTGCGCCCGGTCAGCTCCAGACGGCCCGCCCGGAGCGCGATCGCGTCAGGCTCGACGGGCGTGTACGGCGCGAAGTGGTCGCCGTAGAGGAGCACGTCCGCGTAGTCGGTGACCCCAGCGCGCTTTGTCGCCAGCGGCCGGCCCATCGGGTGCAGCGACAACGCGACGATCTCGCGGACGCCGGCGTCCACTTCCTGAAACTCGACGAACCGGGCCTCGGACGTGACTACGACGTCCGCCGGAGTCGTTTCGGTCACGATCGCACCCACTGCCCACGTCGCCAGCAGGATCGCAGCGCTCTGCCAGTGCGGGTCGAGAAGTACGGCGACTTCCTGTCCGGCCTCGACGTCGAGCCCGTCCTGCAGCAGGTTCGCCGACTTCACGGCCCAGTTCGCCAAGGTCGTCGCGGACAACTCCGTCCGTTCGCCGGTCTCGTCGTCGTAGTAGGTGATCAATGGACTGGCGGCGTCGGCCGCGAGGCGGGCATCCAGGATGGCGCCGATGGGGGAGGTCACGGGTCGAGGGTTACATCAGTTGATGCAGGCGGTGTCGGCTGCCGTGCGGGGCGGGTCCTGCCCACCGCTGGGCGGGTCCTGGGCCGGTGGCGCGGTGCCTTGGCCGATGCCGGCGAAATCGGAGCCGATCACGAGCTGCACCTGCCCGTCGAGTTCGTCGAGTTCGACCAGCCGGGCACCCGGAACGACGAGCGCAAGCGTCCTCGCCTCCGCGTCCAGGTCAGGTGCGTACCGAATCTCCGTCGTCGTGTAGTCGTTGCGGTCGGCGTTCCCGACCGAACCGACGCCGTACCCCAGCTCCTCGAGCGCGACCTGGGTGTCGCCGCCCAGTCCGCCGATGCCGGAGCCGTTGAAGATCTCGACGGTCACATCAGCGGGATCGACGGTGGAGGCATCCCGTGCCGCCGGCGGTTCCGGGTCCTCGGACAGGCCCGCGAAGAAATCGATGATGACGTCCGGGTCCTCGAGCAGTACGACGCTGGCGCCGTCGATGTTGCCGTCCGGGTTTGCGATCGGCACGGTGCTGAACTCGACGTCTCCGGCGGCCAGGTTCTGCAGTTGCTGTGCGAGGTCGAGCAGGTCGAGTTCCGCGTCGACGATGAGGGAGTTCGCAGCCGCCTCGACGAGATCCCGTTGCTTCAGCGGGTTGAGCAGTACGCCGGCACTGAGCAGGTTACGCACGACGCCGCCAATGAACGCCTGCTGCCGCACAATCCGGTCCAGGTCACCGTTGGGCAGGCCGTTGCGCTGGCGCACGAATGCCAGCGCGTCCGCGCCGGAGATGGTCTGCACCCCCGCCGGCAGGTCGATGCCGGAGTCGGCGTCCCGGGCCGGCGCGCAGAGGTTGACCTCCACGCCTCCGATGACCTCGGTGAGATCGTAGAAACCGATCAGGTCGACCTGGACGTAGTTGTCGATCTGCAGCCCCGACAGCGAACTGATCGTCTGGACCAAGGTTTGCGCCCCCGCGGAATCACGGTCGGCCTGGCTGGCGTCGGCGGCGAGGGAGTTGAACCCGAGCGAGTACGCCGCATTGAGCTTGTGCTCGCCGAAGCCGGGGATGTCGACGTAGGAGTCCCTGGGAAAGCTGACCACCGAGGCACTGCTGCCGTCTGAAGGCAGGTGTACGACGAGCATCGTGTCGGTGTTCATCGTCCCGGAGTCGCCGGTACGCAACTTCTCGGCCAGTTCCTCGTCGGTGGCACCGGCCCGGCTGTCGCTTCCCACCAGCAGGATGTTCTTCGAGCGGCCGTCGGCGCCGGGGCCGTCGGTGTTACCGGAGGCGGGCAGCGCGTTCGTCCTGGTGAGGTTCTGCTCGGCAGTTCCGCGCAAGTACCAGACCCAGCCGGAACCGACGAGCAGCAACACCGACAGCGTCGCGGCAATGGCCCGTACCACGGTGCCGAGCCGCCGCGTGCGCCGTACCGTCGGCCGATCCCGGGGGTCGAGCCGGCTCGGCAGAGGTGGGGGGTCGCTCACTGGTGCCACAGTAGGTCAGCCCACCCGCCCATCGGGGGACGCGCCACCCCCCGACGGGGGGTGCTTGCCGTCCGTTCGGCAGGCTCAGCGGGCCGGCGGATACGCGATCGTGACGGCCGCGCTGGTGTCCGAGTCGGTCGGGTGGGCGGTTCCGGTGACGAAGACTGTGCCGCGCCCGGGGTCCAGCGCAATCGCCAAAGGGTAGACGGACCGCTGGAAACCGCCGTGGAACACGTCCACCCGCAGCCGCTGTCCGGACGTGGCATAGGCGACCGTGGTACCTCCGACGGCTTCTGCGGGTTGTCGCCGGTCGCTGCTCGATCCGGTGACGTAGACAACTCCGCGCTCGCTGTCCACGGTGAGCGCGGTCGACACGTCGTCCGCCCCGGTGGGGCCGTCGTACAACGCGCGCCAGAGCACCGACCCCGAGCGGGAATAGGCCACAGTCCAGTAGTCAGGTCCGGCAGGGGAGCTGCTGGTACCGGCGACGAAGACCGCGCCGGTCCGCCGGTCGACACCGATCGCCGCCGGCGCTCCTCCGGTGGGGCCGGCCGAGATTCGCCCCGTTGCCGACGCGGAGCCCGAGGATCTGGTGACGCTCTTCACTTCGGCGGACGTCGACGGTCGCCCGGGATCCAAGCGGACAGTGGCGGGTGCTGCACGTCGACCTTGTACTGCAATGG
>JACCXW010000189.1 GCA_013696785.1 Geodermatophilaceae bacterium
CTGCAGCAGGAACCACGACCCGAGCACCAGCCAGGCCGGCAGCCGCATCGGGATGAAGAAGAAGATCGGCACCAGGCTCAGCACCCGGGCCCGCGGGAACATCACTAGGTAGGCGCCGAGCACGCCCGCGATCGCGCCCGACGCACCGACGAGGGTCTCCTCCGAACCGGCGTAGAAGAGCGCAAAGGCGTACGCCGCGGCGTACCCGCAGGCCAGGTAGAACAGCAGGTAGCGCACCCGGCCGAGCCGGTCCTCGACGTTGTTGCCGAAGACGAAGAGGAACAGAAGATTGCCCAGCAGGTGCAGCCAGCCGCCGTGCAGGAACATCGCGAACAGCACCGAGAGCGCCGGGGTCTTCTTGTACGTCGGCTGGTCCACCACGCAGCCGGTGCGGCCGGCGGCGTCGGTGCCGACCTCACCGGTGGGCACGGCGTCGTCCAGCTGCCGGTTGGACACCATCTCCTTCGGGACCGCGGCGTACTCCTGGAAGTAGGCGAGCTGGTGGCAGTACGCCGCCGCGCGGCTGGTCCCGCGGTCGGCCAGCCCGGACACCGGCTCGGTCAGGAAGACGCCGACGTTGAGCAGGATGAGCAGGTAGGTGACGACCGGCGTCCGGCGTACGGGGTTGGCGTCATGGATCGGGATTACCACGCCGGTCAGTCTGCAGGTACGCCGCTCAGAGCGCCGGGTCGGCCAGCATCTCGGTAACCAGTGCTGCGATCGGCGAGCGCTCCGACCGGGTCAGCGTCACGTGGGCGAAGAGCGGGTGCCCCTTCAGGGCCTCGATCACCGCCGCCACCCCGTCGTGCCGCCCGACCCGCAGGTTGTCGCGCTGGGCGACGTCGTGGGTGAGCACGACGCGCGAGCCGGCGCCGATCCGGGAGAGCACCGTCAGCAGGACGCCGCGCTCCAGCGACTGTGCCTCGTCGACGATCACGAACGCGTCGTGCAGCGAGCGGCCGCGGATGTGGGTGAGCGGCAGCACCTCCAGCATGCCGCGCCCGAGGATCTCCTCGACCAGCTGTGCCGAAACCAGCGCGGACAGCGTGTCGAAGACCGCCTGCGCCCAGGGCGACATCTTCTCGTTCTCGCCGCCGGGGAGGTAGCCGAGCTCCTGGCCACCCACGGCGTACAGCGGGCGGAACACCATCACCTTGCGGTGCCGCGGGCGCTCCAGCACCGCCTCGAGCCCGGCGCAGAGGGCGAGTGCCGACTTGCCGGTCCCGGCCCGGCCACCGAGCGACACGATGCCCACGTCGGGGTCGAGCAGCAGGTCGAGCGCGATCCGCTGTTCCGCGCTGCGACCGTGCAGTCCGAACACCTCTCTGTCGCCGCGCACGAGCCGGACCGACTTGTCCGGTGCCACCCGGCCCAGCGCCCGCCCGCGCTCGGAGAGCAGGACAAGCCCGGTGTGGCAGGGCAGCTCACGGGCCGCCTGAATGTCGACCGTCTCTTCCCGGAACAGCTCGTCGACGTCCTCGGCCGGCACCTCCAGCTCCGCCATCCCGGTCCAGCTGCCGTCGACCAGCTCCGCGCGGTACTCCTCGGCGGCCAGCCCGACCGAGGCCGCCTTGACCCGCAGCGGCAGATCCTTGCTCACCAGTACGACGTCCGCGCCGTCGGCCACCAGGCTGCGCGCCACGGCAAGGATCCGGCTGTCGTTGTCGCCGAGGCGGAACCCGGCCGGCAGGACTGCCGGATCGGTGTGGTTGAGCTCCACCCGTACGGTCCCGCCGACCGCACCGACCGGGATCGGCTCGTCCAGCCGGCCGTGCCGGGCCCGCAGGTCGTCGAGCAGCCGCAGCGCCTGCCGGGCGAAGTAGCCGAGCTCGGGGTGCGCCCGCTTCGCCTCGAGTTCGGTGATCACGACGACCGGGACCACCAGGTCGTGTTCGTCGAACCGCAGCATCGCCCTCGGGTCGGAGAGCAGCACCGACGTGTCCAGGACGAAGGTGCGGTGCGGGTCCCGGCGCCGCGGCCGGGTGTGCGTCGACGACGCGACCTCCCGGTCGGACCGGGCCGCGGGGGCGCCGGTCGAGACGTCGGTGTCGGCAGAGGCTCGTGGCACGGGAATCCTCTCGGACCGGCACGCGCCCGCGCCGGCCGCTGGCTGTCAGCGCTCGGACCGGGACCAGGCCCGGGGGCAGGGCGCGAGCCCCCGACGATCGGTGTCGATCGTGATGTGGACGTGCACGGATGGGCCTCCCGCGACGCCCGGCTTGCCACCGGACGTCTGTCGCGACGCTACGCCGCACCGATGACGCGCGAGTGTCCGACACGCACGGGTTCGTGGGCGCCGGATCCGTTGCCTATCAGCGGATCAGCGACCGAAGCGGCGCTCGCGCTGGGCGAACGAGCGCAGCGCACGGAGGAAGTCGACCCGGCGGAAGTCGGGCCAGAGTGCCTCGCAGAAGTAGAACTCCGAGTACACGCTCTGCCACATCAAGAAGCCGGACAGCCGCTGCTCGCCGGAGGTGCGGATGACGAGGTCGGGGTCGGGCTGGCCCTTGGTGTAGAGGTG
>JACCXW010000193.1 GCA_013696785.1 Geodermatophilaceae bacterium
CACCAGCTGGCACGTGCGACAACACGACGACGCCCGCATGTCCTACACCAGCCCCACCGGACAACACATCGACACCGAACCCTGGCCCCACGACCTGCACCCACCACCCGAGCCGCACCCGCCCGACACGAAAGCCGCGTAAGCGGTCAGCCGGCCAACAACTCGATGATCGAGATCTCCGGCGGCGCTCCCACCCGCATCGGCGGGCCGGCGTACCCGACACCGCGGGTCACGTACAGCCACGTGTCGCGGACCCGCGACAGCCCGGCCAGGGCGGGCTGGCTCAGCCGGACGATGTAGTGGAACGGCCAGATCTGACCGCCGTGCGTGTGCGCGGCGAGCCGCCAGCCGGGATCCACGCCTCCGCTGCGGCGGCTGCCGACCCAGACGGCAACGCGAGGCAGCTCCAGGACGAGCAGTACGACGAGCAGGTAGAACACATCACCCCGACCCAGACGTAGCCCGCCCAGCGAAGCGATTCCGGCACAAGCTGCCCGCCGACGAGCGACAGAATCGGCAGCATCAGAAGGACAGCGAGCGCCCCGCCCCGATCGTGCGCCGCGCACCGGCGAAGGTGGTGTCGCGGACGAGCCGCTTCCACAAATAGAGGTGGATGCCGCCGAGGACGACGAGCAGAACTGCTGCGAAGGCGAGCAACTCCGCAATTAGCCGATCGCGTCTCGACCGCGACCTCGTCGGCGGGCGACCCACGAAAGCCCGTCCCCGGACTTTGCCAGCACGCTCGCTAGCGCGGCCCCCTTGCCGCGGCTACGAAGCCGGTCGGCGGCCGAGTGCAGCACGCGGGCGAGAACCGGTGTCAGCCGGACCAGCACGAAGCCGATCGCAACGGCGCGCAGGCGCCGGGAAAGAAGGGCGAAAATCAAGGCTTCTCCTAGGTTGTGTCAGCCGCTGACCGACGGTCCGGCTTGGATGATCTGAAAGAGGACGAGCACGCATTGCCGTCGTGGAGGACCTCTGATCCGGGCACGACCGGACCGTACCTCTTGCGCCCACCCGCCCCGGTGCTCCACAGTGCGCGAGGTTGCTGAGGGTCTCAGGGGACGCCTGCGGGCGGTGAACCGGCAACCAATCCACTTCAGGGAAAGGACCCTTGGATGATCATGCGCTCAATGCAGCGCCGAACCGTGGCCTTGCTGGCAACAGCGGGCCTCGCACTGGGGACGGCCACCGCCGTTGCCCTGCCCGCCGCGGCCGCACCCGACGCCGCGCGCTCGACGTACATCGTCATGTTGACCGCACAGCCGGTCGCGACGTACGCCGGCGGCCTGCCCGGACTGGCTGCCACAGCCCCTGCCGCCCAGGGCCAGAAGGTCCTGCGCAACAGCGTGCCGGTCCAGGCCTACCGGAACTACCTGGATCGGGCCCGCGACGCAGTTCTGGCCGCCGTGCCCGGGGCGGAGCGACTCTACGAGTACGACTTCACCATCGCCGGGTTCGCGGCCCGGCTGACCGCTGCCGAGGCGCAAGCGCTCAGCCGCCGCGCCGACGTCGCCGCCGTGACGCCGGACGAGATCCGTCACCTCGACACCTCGCGTACGCCGACGTTCCTCGGCCTGACCGGACCCGGCGGCACCTGGTCCAAGGTCGGCGGCCCGAACAAGGCCGGCGACAAGGTGATCATCGGCATGGTGGACTCCGGGTTCGTCCCCGAGAACCCGAGTTTCGGCCAGATGCAGACGACGGTGGCATCCGACAACGCCGTCGCCGCCAAGTTCAGTGGGATCTGCGATCCCGGTGACGAGGCGCCGTTCGTAACCTGCAACAAGAAGGTCATCGGTGCCCAGCACTTCGACGCCGGCATCGGCGGCCAGCCGATCGATGAGGAGTTCGAGTCCGCCCGCGACTACGGCGGCCACGGTTCGCACACCGCGAGCACGGCCGGCGGCAACGACGGAGTCACCGCCGTCGTCGACGGCCAGAACCTTGGCGTGATCAGCGGCATGGCGCCGCAGGCGCGACTCTCCATCTACAAGGTCTGCTACTCGATCGACCTGGTCGGCGGCAACGCCTGCGCGACGTCCGACAGCGTTGCGGCGATCGACACCGCCGTCGCCGACGGTGTCGACGTCATCAACTACTCCATCTCCGGCTCGACCACCAGCTTCATCGACCCGGTGGAAGTGGCCTTCTTCCGGGCCGCTGCCGCCGGTGTCTTCGTCTCGGCGTCAGCCGGCAACTCCGGTCCCGCCGTGAGCACAGTCGCGCACAACTCTCCGTGGCTGACCACAGTGGCCGCTAGCACCCATGACCGCGCGTACGACGCGACGGCGACACTCGGCAACGGTGACAGCTACGACGGTGCCGGTCTCGGTACGGCCGTGCCGAGCTCGCCGCTGGTGTACTCCGGCAACGTCAAACTGCCCGGTGCCAACCAGACCGAAGCGGAGCTGTGCTACGCGGGGACGCTGGACCCGGCGAAGGTGAGCGGCAAGATCGTGCTCTGCGACCGCGGCGTCATCGCGCGGATCGACAAGAGCCTGACCGTCGAGGACGCCGGCGGGGTGGGCATGATCCTCGGCAACACCTCGCCGAACTCGATCAACGCCGACTTGCACTTCGTCCCGACCGTGCACGTCAACGACGTCGCCCGGAACGCCGTGCTGGCCTACATCAACTCCGCCCCGACCCCGACCGCGTCCCTGTCTGCCGGTGTCGAGATCCTCGGAGCGAAGGCTCCCCTGATGGCCGCGTTCTCCTCGCGTGGCCCGGCCAAGGCCGGCAGTGGTGACCTGATCAAGCCGGACATCACCGCCCCCGGCGTGGACGTGCTGGCGGCGTACGCACCGACCGCCGGTGGACATGGGCACGACTTCGACTACCTGTCAGGTACGTCGATGTCGAGCCCGCACATGGCCGGACTCGCGGCGCTGGTCATCCAGGCCAAGCCGACGTGGACGCCCATGATGGTCAAGTCGGCGCTCATGACGACGGCCACGCAGGTGGACAACACCGGCGCGCCCATCATCAATGACGACGGGACCGCGGCGAACCCGTTCAACTACGGTGCCGGGCATGTGGTCCCGACGTCGGCACTGAACCCCGGCCTGGTGTTCAACAGCACCGAGACCGAGTGGCGGCAGTTCGTCTGCGGCACAGGCAAGACGGTCCCCGGTGGCCCGTCCTGCGCCGTCACGGGCAGCATCGACCCGAGCAACCTCAACGTCGCGTCGGTCGGTGTCGGCCAGTTGGCGGGCAGCCAGGTGGTGACCCGCAAGATCACGAACGTGAACACGGTGCCCACCCGGTACACCGTGTCGGTACAGGCGCCGCCCGGAACCACGATCAGCGTCAACCCGGCAGTTGTGACGTTGGGCAAGAACAAGAGCGCCAACATCACGATCACGATCACCCGCACCACGGCACCGCTGAACGTCTACACGTTCGGCTCGCTGACCTGGACCCCTGCCACCGCCAGTGGCGTGGTTCCGGGCACGGTACGGATCCCGGTCGCGGTGAAGCCCACCAGCTAGCCGCCCGGTAGTCACCACGACGTCCGTAGGGCCGAGCGCCAGATAGCTCGGACCTGCGGAGGTCGTGCGTGCAGCGTCAGGCAGCCTCAGGCCAGGGTCGCCTCGAACGTCTGGGGTACGCCGGCCAGCGCCTTGCTGACCGGGCAGGTTTTCGCGGCCTTGGCCGCCAGCTCCTGGAACTTGGCGTCGTCCAGATCCTTGACGGCCACCCGCATGGTGAGCGCGATGCTGGTCAACTGGAAACCCCCGGCCGGGTCTGCGCCGAGACTGACCTCCGCGCTGACGTCGATCGAGTCGGCTTTGAGGCCTGCGCCGTCCAGCACACCGGACATGTTCATCGCCAGGCACGAGGTGTGCGCGGCCGCAATCAGCTCCTCCGGACTGGTCACGCCCTCGGCGTCGTCGGCAGCCCGCCGCGGGAAGGAGACGTCGAACTGGCCGGCGTTGGAGGAGTCCAGCGTGACGTGACCGGACCCGTCCTGCAGGCCTCCGGTCCACGCGGTGGTCGCATTGCGGCTGGGCATCAGGGGGACGTCCTCTCGAGGGAAATTGTTGGCAGCGGCACGAAATCCGCTCGGCACTAGCCTAGGAACCATGCCAGTCACCGACAACCCGGCTCAGAACGTCACATTCCCAAGCAACGGAAACCGGGCCTTTGGCTACCTCGCGCTGCCGCCGGCCGGCACTGGCCCAGGTCTGATCGTCATCCAGGAATGGTGGGGTCTCACCACACACATCGTCGACGTCTGCGACCGGTTCGCGGCCGAGGGCTACGTCGTCCTGGCCCCCGACCTGTTCGGCGGGGCTACGACGCATGACGGTGCCGAGGCGATGAGGTTGCGGCAAGAGCTGTCGGCGGAGCAGGCCAGCCGTGACCTGGCCGGTGCGGTGGACTACCTCCTCGACCACGACGCGGTCACAAGCGCACAGCTCGGCGTGGTCGGCTTCTGCATGGGCGGCGGCTTCGTCCTCACCCTCGCCGCGCAGCAGGGCGATCGGATCGCTGCCGCCGTACCGTTCTACGGATCGCTGCGCGAAGCGACGGACTTCACCGGCATGGACGCCGAGGTTCTCGGTCACTACGGCGAGTCCGACCAAACGATCCCGGCGGAGGAGGCACGGGCACTGGCCGAGCGGATCCACACCGAGTCCGGCCGGCCGGCGGAGTTCCTCTTCTACCCGGCCGGACACGCCTTCTTCAACGACGAGAACCTGATCGGGACCTACGACGAGGAATCAGCCCGTACGGCGTGGGTCCGTACGCTGGAGTTCCTACGCACGCGGTTGGGCTGAGCACGTGACCAGGGACATGGACAGAGACATGGACGCGAAGCTCCGGGCGGCGCTGACCCGCTATCGCGTCATGGCCTACGCCGTCGGCGTGATGCTGTTGGTGCTGCTGCTCGTCGCCATGCCGCTGAAGTACCTCGCGGACTCCGAGACCCTCATCGGTGTCGTCGGGCCGCTGCACGGTTTCCTGTACGCCGTCTACCTGCTCGCGACTCTGTCACTCGGAACGAAGAGCCTGTGGACGTTCCGCCGTACCGTCGGGGTGATGCTCGGCGGCACCGTGCCGTTCCTGTCGTTCTACCTCGAACGCCGCGTCACGCGAGACGTAACGGCGCAACTACCGAGCCGGTAATGCTTGAGAGTGGGCAAGGGGGGACTTGAACCCCCACGTCCTTTCGGACACACGGACCTGAACCGTGCGCGTCTGCCATTCCGCCACTTGCCCTGAGCCCGCCCGAGGCCACCCCGCTCGGGGCGCCCGACAGCCGGACGACGATAGCACGCAGGCCGATGCAACCCGGGCTGCGTGGACCCTGTTGCCCCCGAGCACAGATACGATCGGGGTTCGACTACGGGGCAGAGCGCGGGAGGGGGTCAGTGATGGGTGTGCTGCAGCGCTTCGAGCGAAGACTCGAAGGAGTCGTCGGCGGCGCATTCGCTCGCCTCTTCAAGGGAAAGGTGCATCCGGCCGAGATCGGCCGGGCCTTGCAGCGAGAAGCCGACGAGCAGAAGGTCGTCGTCGGCGAGGGCCGGGTCCTGGTGCCCAACCGCTACACCGTGACCCTGGGCGAGATCGACTACGCGCATCTGGGCGAGTGGGAGCAGCAACTCACGAGCACCCTCGCCCAGTTGCTGCACGAGCAGATCGACCAGGAGGGCTGGTCGACGTTCGGGTACGTCTCGGTCGCCTTCGAGTGCGACAAGAACCTGCACACCGGTGTCTTCGACGTCCGCAGCAGGGTGGACCCTGACGCTCCCGGTCAGCGACCGCGCCTGCCCGAGGCGCCGGCCCGACCGGTGGCACAGAACGGTTCGGCCGCCGCGGTGCAGGCTCCCGCCCCCCCGGCCCTGCCACCCGGACCGCCGCTCAAGGCCGCCACCCTGCAGCACTCCCTCGTCGTCGACGGCCCGAACACCCGCTACTGCCTCGGCGAGGGCAGCAACGTGATCGGCCGCAGCCAGGACGCCATCGTGAGGCTGCCCGACACGGGCGTCTCCCGGCGGCATGTCGACATCACGGTGCAAGGGGACACAGCCGTGGCGCACGATCTCGGCTCGACCAACGGCAGCATCGTCAACGGCCAGCGGATCGCCGCGCAGCAGCTGCGCGACGGCGACGTGATCAGGATCGGGCACAGCGTGCTGGTCTACCGCTTGGACGGCGGATGACGGCCGAGATCGTCGTACAGGCATTTCGGTTCGGCTTCCTGATCTTGTTGTGGCTGTTCATCTTCGCCGCGTTTCGCGTGGTCAAGGCCGACCTGTTCGGGGCCAGCCCGGCGCGGGTCAGCGCCGTGCCAAGGCGGGGAGCGCCGGCGGTCAAGCAAAGCAAACGCAAGGGGCCCAAAGGTCCTCGGCAGCTCGTGGTCACCGGCGGGTCGCTGACCGGGACGCGGATCACGCTTGGAACCCAACCGATCCTGGTCGGTCGCGCCGACGACTCCACCGTCGTACTTACCGACGACTTCGCGAGTTCCCGGCACGCTCGGCTCACCAACCGCGACGGGGACTGGTACGTCGAGGACCTGGGCTCCACCAACGGCACCTACCTCGACCGGGCCCGCGTCGCCGGTCCCACGCTGATCCCCCCCGGTGCACCGATCCGGATCGGCAAGACGGTGCTCGAGTTGCGCTCATGACAGCGGCCGCGACAGAGGCCACAGGATGAGTCTCGCTCTGCGATATGCCGCCAGATCCGATCGCGGCCTGATCCGCAGCAACAACGAGGACTCGGTGTACGCCGGGCCGCGGCTGCTGGCCGTCGCCGACGGGATGGGCGGGCACGCTGCCGGCGAGGTGGCCAGCAAGATCGCCATCGCAGCCCTGGAACCCTTGGACGAGGACACCCCGCCGGGCGACATGCTGGCGGCGCTGCGGCAGGCCACCGACGAGGGTTCGGCGCACATCCGCGAACTCGTCAGCGACGACCCGAGCCTGGAAGGCATGGGCACGACGCTCACGGCCCTGTTGTTCGCCGGCAGCCGGCTCGCCGTCTGCCACATCGGTGACTCCCGCTGCTACCTGCTGCGAGACGGCGAGCTGGTCCAGATCACCCACGACGACACGTTCGTGCAGACTCTCGTGGACGAGGGCCGGATCACCGCGGAGGAGGCGCACGTCCACCCGCAGCGTTCCCTGATCCTGCGGGCATTGAACGGCAGCGAGATCGAACCCGACC
>JACCXW010000202.1 GCA_013696785.1 Geodermatophilaceae bacterium
GCCTGAGCTCCGAGGGCACGAAGACGTGATCGCGCATCACGACGGTCACGGTACGCGGCGCGTCCGGTGTGCCCGCCCGCTCGATCGGCGGCACCGCCGCTGGCTGGCGAGCGACGGTCGCCGCGAGGAAGACGAGCGTCACGGCCAGCGCCATGCCACCGATCACGAGGTAGACGGGCGCTCGCGAGGGTGACGGATGTGGAGAAACGACGCTGTCCCGGTCCGTGGTCACCGCTCCACTCTACGGAGGCGCCACGCGAGACGCAGGGGCGGCCTGAACCGCCCAGCCCTCGCTGACCGAGTTGCGTCAGCGCCGGGGCGGCGCTCGACGGCAGGCTCCTGGATCCGGGTCCGCTATCGCTGCTGGACGGGCTCGTTCCAACGCATCGGGTGCAGCTCGATGTCCTGATCAGGCGTATGGGCGCTCGTCAGGCTGGGTGACGACGCGACGCACGCGAGGAGCATCCCCAGCGCGATGGCGCGGATCCCGACCCAGCCGAGCCGAGCGCTGGCCCGTCGGACGGCGCGGGAGACGTGCCCGGATTCGACGTCCATGGTTCTCCATCCCTGATGTGCCCTCGGGTCCGGCAGGTCCACCGTCCACGACCGACGACGTCGACCAGGATCCAGACCGCGGGACTCATTTCCACCGATCATCGGGCACTTATCTGCGGCTTACCGACCGGCTTCTGGCTGCGAGGATCGCGTGAGTCGGTCCGATACGATCGATGTCCGTGATTCAGTTGGGAGGGGCTCATGGAACGTTCGGAAGTCGCTTCGTGGCCGAAGGGGATCGGTGCCATCACGCTGTTCGTCGAGGATCTGGTTGTCGCGAAGCAGTTCTACCGGGATGTCTTCGACCTACCGGTCAGGTTCGAAGACGACGACTCGGCGGTGTTCGACTTCGGGAACACCATCATCAACCTGCTGAAGACCACGGCGGCACGGGAGCTCATCGAGCCCGCCGAGGTGGCTCCTCGCGAGGCCGGGTCCCGCCTCCAGCTCACCATCGAGGTGGATGACGTGGATGCCATGTGCGCGGACCTGGCCGAACGCGGCGTGGATCTGCTGAACGGTCCGATGGATCGGCCATGGGGCGTGCGAACCGCCAGCTTCATCGATCCCGGCGGTCACATCTGGGAGATCGCGACATAGCTGGCGATGCGGTTCCTCGCGGGAGGCCTCAAATGAGCCGCGGCGCTCGTAGCGCGCCGATCCTTCGTCACACTCTCGTGCGGCGAGCACGCGTCGCGATTCGACCGCCCGTCAGACCGATCGAAGGCGGCCGCCACGCTCAGCAGGCTGGGCTGGAGATGATCTGATCATCCAGATCGACGTCGCGCGAACGCCTGGCGACCGTTTGTCAGAACCCGGCGACCGGCATGAGACGTCCGCACGAACGGCGAGCTGTCGAGGAGGCGGAGCGGTACCCGTCAGCCGCGATGTGACTGGAAGCAGTCGCTGCAGTACACGGGGCGCGCCCCGGTCGGCTGGAACGGCACCTGCGCGACCTTGCCGCAGTCGGCGCAGACGGCGTCGTACAACTGTCGCGGCGGCCGGCGCTCGCCGCCGTAGCCGCCGCCGTAGCCACCGCCGCCGCTGTACCCACCACCGCCCGTGTCGCCGGCTCGCCCGTAGCCCCCGCCGCCAGAGCTGTCGCTCGAGTCGGGATAGCCGTTGGCGGCGCTGCCGCCGCTCGCGGCATTGCGCTGGGCCTTGCGCGCCGCCCGGCACGAGGTGCACCGCTTCGGTGCCTCAGTGAATCCGCGTTGCGCGTAGAACTCCTGCTCGCCCGCGGTGAAGATGAATTCCTGCCCGCAATCCAGGCAGTTCATCGCCCGGTCCGTGTACACGAACGCTCGACCTCCCTCAGTTGGGCTGGGGCGAACGGATGCGCCGGCGGTTCTCACTGGTTCCACCGCCGGACCCATGCCGTCGAGGGAGTCCCGTTGGGAGCGCGTCGTCCAGACCCGAGAACGGCGGCACTATCGCAGACGACTTCGCGGGCGTCTAGCCCCAAATGCCCAAGGGGCATCAGGAACGGAGCCGGTAGACCGGCGTCAGCACTCCTTGC
>JACCXW010000217.1 GCA_013696785.1 Geodermatophilaceae bacterium
CCGGGACAGGTAGCGGCGGCGTGCCCACGACGTACAGACGCAGGCCTGGTCACCGGCCGGGGACGCGCAGGGGCACGGGTTCGCGGCAAGGACCAGCTGGAACGCCGCCGGATACCGGGTGCGGCCGCCGGAGCGATGCAGCGTCACATGCCCGCTCTCGAGCGGCTGCCGCAGGGCATCGAGCACCCCGGTCGCGAACTCCGGCGCCTCGTCCAGAAAGAGCACGCCGCGGTGCGCCCGGGAGATCGCGCCGGGCCGGGCGACACCGCTGCCACCACCCACGATGGACGCTGTCGAGGACGTGTGGTGCGGGCTCTCGTACGGCGGCCGGCGCACGAACGGCGAGCCGGCTGGGAGCGTGCCGGCAACCGAGTGGATCGCGGTCACCTCGAGCGCCTCGTCGTCGGCGAGCAGCGGAAGGATCCCACTGAGCCGCTCGGCCAGCATCGTCTTGCCCGCGCCGGGTGGACCCTGCAGGTAGACGTGGTGTCCGCCCGCCGCAGCGATCTCCAGGGCGCGCCGTCCCTGCGTCTGACCGACGATGTCGCACAGGTCCGGGCCCGGTAGCGGTGCCTTCTCAACGGGCGCCGCGCCGGTGAGCAGGCGGCAGTCCTCCCCCCGCAGGTACGCCACGAGGTCGGCCAGGCAGGCGACGCCCAGCACGTCCACCTTCGGGACCAGGCACGCCTCGGCGACGTTGCCGGCCGGAACGATCACGCGATGACGTCCGGACTCCTGTGCGGCCAGCACCGATGACAAGACACCGCGCAGGGGCCGCACGCTGCCGTCGAGTCCCAGCTCCCCCAGGAGCACCGTGTCAGCGGGCGGCGGGGCCGGGACCACGCCGGCCGCGGCCAGCAGCGCCACCGCCAGGGCCAGGTCGAACCCGCTGCCGCGCTTGGGCAACGTGGCCGGCGACAGGGCGACTGTCATCCGGCGCATCGGCCACTTCTGCTGGCTGTTGATCAGCGCCGACCGGATCCGGTCGCGGGCCTCGCGGACGGAGGTGTCCGGCAGCCCGATCATCGTGAAATTCGGGATGCCCTCCGACAGATCCGCCTCGATGTCGACGACGTGTCCGTGCAGGCCTATCAGACCCACCGAGCAGGTTCGGGCCAGCGGCATCAGAACGCACCCTCGAGGTGACGAACCAGGGCCGCACCGGAGGGCTGGCGCAACACGCTGATCACGTCGAAGCGCACATCGGCCCAGCAGTCCTCGTTCGTCGCCAGCCAGCGTGCGGCCAGATGCCGGATCCGCTGCGCCTTGCGCCAGTTGACGGCCTGGCACGGGTCGCCGAAGGCATCGGTCGATCGGGTCTTCACCTCGCAGATCACCAGCACCGCACCGTCCGTGGCCACGATGTCCAGCTCGCCCTCCGGACACCGCCAATTGCGGTCGAGCACGATCCAGCCCGCCTGCACGAGGTGGCGCACGGCCACCCGTTCGCCGTACTGCCCGATCGCGTCCTTAGCCCTCATGACCAGCCCTCATGAGCACAGCCTGCGCACCGTTCGGGCCGGCCGCGGCGTCCGCCTCTCGCCTGTGGACGCCGCCGCGCGGCTGTGGATGGGGGGTCCTACGGTGGTGAGACCGTCGTACCCCCATGAGAAGGGCACCCGCATGACCCCCGACGCACTTTTCGCCGCGGAGTCGGCGGGATGACCGCGGACGCGCCGACGATCGTGGCGACCAGCATCGGGTTTCGCTCCGCCGGACGGAACATGTTCGACTGGACCCCGGGGCCGATCTTCGACCTGGCCGTGGAGCTCGCGGGGCGACCCGCCCGACCCAAGATGTGCTTCCTCGGGACGGCGACCGGCGACGCCCTCAACTACCTCAGCGCGATCTACGGCGCGTTCGCGGGCACCGACGTGCGGCTGTCGCATCTGAGCCTGTTCTCCATGCCCAACGTCGCTGACCCGCGCCGGCACCTGCTCGACCAGGACGTCATCTGGGTCGGCGGCGGCAGCGTGGCGAACCTGCTCGCGGTCTGGCGGGTGCACGGCGTCGACGCGATCATGCGCGAATGCTGGGAGGCCGGGGTCGTGCTCGGCGGCGTCTCGGCCGGGTCCTTGTGCTGGCACGTCGGCGGTACGACGGACTCATTCGGCCCGGACCTGCGCCCGGTCACGAACGGGCTCGGCCTGCTGCCCTGGTCCAACGGCGTGCACTACGACAGCGAGGAGCAGCGCCGCCCGCTGTACCACCGCCTGATCTCCGACGGGACGCTGCCGACCGGCTTCGCGACCGACGACGGGGTGGGGCTGGTCTACCGCGGGACCGAACTGGTGGAGGCGGTGGCCGACCGGGCGGGCGCCGCGGCGTACCACGTGTTGCGCGGGCCGGACGGGACAGCGATCGAGACCCGGATCGAGCCGCGCCGGCTCCCCGAGTAGTCAGCTGTTGGGCAGTTCCAGGTCTGGCTTGTCCAGCTCCTCGACGTTCACGTCTTTGAACGTGACCACACGGACGTTCTTGACGAACCGGGCCGGCCGGTACATGTCCCACACCCAGGCGTCGCTCATCCGCAACTCGAAGTACACCTCGCCGTCGGGGTTGCGTACCTGCAGGTCGACCGAGTTCGTCAGGTAGAAGCGGCGTTCGGTCTCTACGACGTAGGAGAACTGCCGGACGATGTCCTTGTACTCGCGATAGAGCTGCAGCTCCATCTCGGTCTCGTACTTCTCCAGGTCCTCGGAACTCATTGGTCGGCCTCCTCAGCGTCGGCCGGCAGGCTCGTGTCCGCGTCCTCAGTCACGCTGGCATTGTCCCCCACGCTGTCCCACACGGCGACCAGTCCGCGGTGCCCGGGCGTACGACGGGCAATGTTGATGTAGCTGAACCGGTGCTCGGCGCAGGGGCCGTGGGTGTCCAGCGCAGCCGAATGACCGTCGGTGACGTACCCCTTGTGCGCGGCGAAGTCGTACGCCGGGTACGTGTCGTGCAGCGCGGTCATGATCCGGTCCCTGGTCACCTTGGCGAGCACCGACGCCGCCGCTATGCACGCCGCCACCTGATCGCCCTTCCAGACCGCGAGGCCGGGCACGCCGAGGCCAGCCACCGGGAAGCCGTCGGTGAGGGCGTACGCCGGGGCGGGGCTCAAGGCCGCCAGCGCCCGGCGCAGCCCCTGGACGTTGCACACGTGCAGACCGCGACGGTCGATGTCCTTCGCCGGCACGACGATGACCGCCCATGTCACGGCCCGGCGCACCACCTCGGCGTACACCCGCTCGCGAGCCAACGGCGTCAGCAGCTTGGAATCGGCCAGTTCGGGCACCTGCCCCCTGGGACCGTCGGGCAGGACGCAGGCCGCGGTCACCAGCGGTCCGGCGCAGGCGCCCCGTCCTGCCTCGTCGGCACCGGCGACGACCGGAAACCCCTGCCGCCGCAGCGTTCCCTCCAACGCCCACAGCCCGGCATCACGTCGTACGACGGCCCGCCGGCGGGTGAGGATCACGTGCCCAGCCGCAGCGGCGGACCGGACCAGGCACCGGCCAGCACGGCGGGAAGCAGCGCCGCGATCGCCCGCGGGGCGAACACCATGTCCTCCGCGGCTGCGAGTTCTGCCAGCGACCACCACCGGTGGCGATGCAGCACCCGCAGTTCCAGGTCGGTGAAGCCTGCGGTGTTCACCTCGTGCCGGTCGATCCGCAGCACGAAGAAGGTCTCTCGCGAGTCAAAGTTCGCCGAGACGTGCCGGCGTACCCAGACCGGGCCGACCAACTCGTCGGCTGAGACCACGAGACCGGTCTCCTCGGCCAGCTCGCGGGCGGCCGCGCGACGCACGTCCTCCCCTTCCTCGATGCCTCCACCGGGGGTGAACCAGATCCCGCCGGCTTCCGGGTCGTCGGGGCGGATCTGGAACAGCAACACCCGGTCGGCGCTGTCGACAACGATCACCCGAGCCGAGGGCCGGACCACGGTAGGGAGGGTCATGACCCGATCAGCCTAGGACGGTCTGGCCGCGGACCAGCGGACCAGCCCGCCGTCGACGGGTTCGCCCCGCAGCAGCCGGGTCCACACGACGGGGTCATGAAACGGCGCCACCACTAGCCGCTGGGAGACGATCCCCGGCACCGAGTACCAGCACGCCCGGCCATGGGTGGCGATCTCCTCCTCGGTCAGCATCAGCGCGACCGGCTCAGGCAGTACCCGTACCCGGGCCAGGTGCACCACCTGACGGCTCCAGTGCCAGGCTCCGAGCCAGCGGAAGACCACCTCGCCGGTCCAGCACGGCGCTCCCACCAGCGCCGCCGGTACGGCGTAGCCGGTCTCCTCCAGCGTCTCCCGGACGGCCGCCTCGACAGTGGTCTCGCCGGGCTCCACGCCGCCACCAGGCAGGTCCCACCAGCTGAGCCCGTCGTCGGTGACGGGCACCAGCAGGATCCGCTCGTCCGCGTCGACCAGGAGCAGCCGGGCCGACAGCCGCCAAGGCCGAGGCGGCGCGGCCGGCACTCCGGCCCAGGTCATTTCATGTCACGTCATGGGGCGGGGACAGTCACCGACGGCGGCGGCGCCACGCGACGAGCGGGACCGCGCCGGCCAGGCCCAGGGTGTACGGCGCCACCACGGCGACTTCACCCGGTGCCGCGGACAGCCCCTGGATGTCCGGGTTGTCGAGCCAGTCCAACCGGCTGACCGGCCAGACGATCACCGACGCCTTGCCGATGACGTTCTCCACCGGGATCGTCCCCATGTCACCGTCGTCAACGTGCGATCGGGAGTCCGCAGATCCCGCCCGGTTGTCGCCCATCACCCACAGTCGGTTCGGTGGCACGGTGATCGGACCGAACATCCGGGCCTCTATCTGTGAATCGAAGACGATGTATGGCTCGTCCAGCGGTTGCCCGTCGACCAGGACCCGCCCCTCGGTGTCACAGCACTCGACGGTCTGTCCGCCGGTCGCCACGACCCGCTTGACGAAGTCCTTCTCATCCGGCGGCGCCGTACCGATCGCGCGGCCGAGGCCGAGCAGCAGGGACTCGACGACGTTGCTCGGCTCGGTGGCTTGGAACTCCGGCGCCCACGACTCAGGGCCGCGGAAGACGACGATGTCTCCCGGCTCCGGGTCGCCGAAGTAGTACGGGACCTTGTTGACCAGCACCCGGTCCCCCGGGCAGCTGGGGCAGCCGTGCAGGGTCGGTTCCATCGAGCCGGAAGGGATGAAGAACGCCTGCACCAGGAACGCCTTGATGAGCAAGGCGAGTACGAACGCGACGACGAGCAGGACCGGGAGCTCCTTGAGCAACGAGCCCTTGCTCTTCGTGGCCGGGCTCTTGCGGCGCCACCAGCGCCGGGACGTGCCATCACCCGTGCCATCGTCGTGCGCGGCATCCGCGCGGGCGGGGTCTTCACGGTCGTCGGCGGGTTCGGCCGGCTGCTCCGAACGCTGGTCCGTCGTCACGAGCCCTGCTCCGCCCGCAGGCATACGGGCTGGGCGGCGGCGGGCGGGATGGCAGTCATCCAGGCCAGCCTAACCGGGTGGCCGAGATCAGGTGGTGACGCTCAGCGATTGACGTTCTCGCGCTTTTCCTTGATCTTGGCGGCCTTACCCCGGAGGTCGCGCAGGTAGTACAGCTTCGCGCGGCGTACGTCGCCGCGGGTGACGATTTCGATCCGGTCGACCACCGGGGTGTGGACCGGGAAGGTCCGCTCCACCCCGACGCCGAAGCTCACCTTGCGCACGGTGAAGGTCTCCCGCACACCGGCCCCCTGCCGGCGGATGACGACACCCTGGAAGACCTGGATCCGGGAGCGGGCGCCCTCGATCACGCGCACATGCACCTTGAGGGTGTCGCCGGGCCGGAAGTTCGGGATGTCGTCGCGCAGCGACTCGTCGTCCAGAGCGTCCAGGATGTTCATCTCGGCGTCGCTTCCTTCGGTGGCTGTCGGGTCGGTGGCTGTCGGTCGGAGTCCGGTACCGGCTCCGGCACGGCGCGGGGGTGTCGGGGGGGCTCGTAGCTGATGAATCAGACAACCGCGTCGGGCTCGGGGCAACCTGTCTACTGTGCCATATCGGGCAGGCCATCGTGTAACCCGGCCTCGGCGAGAACGTCGACGTCGGCCTCGTCCAGCGCCAGTTCTGCCACCAGGTCCGGGCGGCGCCGGGCGGTACGCCGCAGTGCCTCGTCGCGGCGCCAACGAACGATGGCCGCATGGTTTCCCGACAGCAACACCGGGGGGACGGCTCGGCCCCGCCAGATCTCCGGTCGGGTGTACGCCGGGCCTTCGAGCAACCCGGCTGCGAAAGAGTCATCCGCCACGGAGGCCGCGTTGCCGACCACGCCCGGCAGCAGCCTGGTGACCGCCTCGGCGATGACGAGGACCGCTGCCTCGCCGCCGGCCAAGACGTAGTCACCGAGGGACACCTCGAGCACCGTCAGCCGCACCGCCGCCTCGTCGACCACCCGCTGGTCGATCCCCTCGTACCGCCCACACGCGAAGACCAGGTGCGACCGGGTCGCGAGATCGGCAGCCATCGCCTGGGTGAACCGTGCGCCGGAGGGAGTCGGGACGATGAGCGTGCAGCCGTCGGGTGCGACGTCGCGCAGCGCGGCGTACCAAGGCTCAGGG
>JACCXW010000234.1 GCA_013696785.1 Geodermatophilaceae bacterium
GCTGGTCCCCCGGGCAGGCCGGCCACGTCGGCCTGACGTACGCGCTCTCCAGCTGAATCGACAGCCCCGCCCCGCCGTCGGGCGGGCGCACGGTCACCCAATCCGGCTCGTCCCGCCCGATCGGCCAGCCGAGCAGCCGGCTGTAGAACGCCCCCAGCACGCGCGGGTCCGGCGCGTCGAGCACGGCGGCCGTCAAGGTCATCCGAGGTGTCGCGGTCACGTCCGCTCCTCTTCAGCGAGCAGTTTCGGGAGCACAGCGGCTGCCCTGTCGACCTGTTCGTCGGTGATGTCCAGATGCGTGACCAGCCGGATCCGGGACGGGCTGACGACGGAGATCAGGATTCCGGCGTCGCGGGCGGCGTCAGCCACCGCGTGCGCGTTGCCGTCCAGCTTCAGTACGACGATGTTCGTCTCGGGTTCATCCGCTCCGCAGGCGGTGGCCAGGGTCTTGGCCCGGGCGTGATCCTCGGCCAGCCGATCGATGTGGTGCGCCAGAGCGTGCCGGCCGGCAGCGGCGAGTACGCCGGCCTGCCGCATCCCGCCGCCGAGCCGCTTGCGCAGGATGCGTGCCTTGCCGATCCGCTCCCGGCTGGACACGACCAGCGATCCCACCGGAGCCCCGAGACCCTTGGACAGGCATACGGACAGCGTGTCGAACAGGCCGCCGTATTCGGCCAGGCTGGTGCCGGTGGCCACGTGGGCGTTCCAGATCCGCGCGCCGTCGCAGTGCAGCGACAGTTCGGCGTCGTCGGCGTACGCCCGGAGTGCCTTGAGCTGGTCGATCGGCTGGACCGAGCCACCGCCGCGGTTGTGCGTGTTTTCCACCGCGATGACGGCGGTACGCACGGTGTGCCAGTCCGGCGGACGCACCTGTGGGACGTAGGCGTCGAGGTCGAACCGCCCCCGGTCCCCCAGGATCGTCCGCGTGCCGAGGCCGAACAGCGCCGCCGCGGCGCCCATCTCGTACGTGACGATGTGCGCGTCGCTATCACACAGGATCTCCTGGCCGGGCTCGGCGAGCAGCCGCAAGCTGATCTGGTTGCCCATGGTCCCGGACGGGACGAACAGCGCCGCTTCGTGTCCGAACAGCGCCGCGACCTCGGCCTCCAGTGCGTTGACGGTCGGATCCTCGGCATAGACGTCGTCGCCGACCACCGCCTCGGCCATCGCCTGGCGCATGGCCGGGGTCGGCTTCGTGACGGTGTCCGATCGGAGGTCGACTGAGGCGCTAACCACGCAGCATCTCCGCGACGAGGAAGGCGAGTTCCAGGGACTGCCCGGTGTTGAGCCGCGGATCGCAGGCCGTCTCGTACCGGCCGGACAGGTCAGCGTCGCTGATGTCCTCGGCGCCGCCGAGGCACTCGGTGACGTTCTCGCCGGTGAGTTCGACGTGGATGCCGCCGGGATGCGTACCCAGCGCCCGGTGTACCTCGAAGAATCCCATCACCTCGTCGACCACCCGGTCGAAGTGCCTGGTCTTGAAGCCGGTGGAGGACTCGATCGTGTTGCCGTGCATTGGGTCGCACTGCCAGACGACACGATGGCCGGTCCCTTCCACCTTCTCCACGATGGCCGGCAGCCGGTCACGTACGAGGCCGTTGCCCATCCGGCTGATCAAAGTGAGCCGGCCCGGTGTGTTGTCCGGGTCGAGGCGCTCGACGAGTTCGACGGCGATCTCCGGCGTACAGGTCGGTCCGAGTTTGACCCCGATCGGGTTGGCGGTCATGGCCGCGAAGGCGATGTGGGCGCCGTCGAGCTGACGGGTGCGGTCCCCCACCCACAGGAAGTGCCCCGACAGGTCGTACGCCGTCCCGTCCTCCAGCCGGGTCAGCGCCCGCTCGTACTCCAGGATCAGCGCCTCGTGGCTGCAGTACAGGTCGACGTTGCGCAGCGCCTCGTCGTTCACACCGCACGCGGCCATGAACGCCAGCGCACGGTCGATCTCCCGGGCGATCGTCTCGTAGCGGACGCCGGCCCGGGACCGGGTGACGAACTCGTTGTTCCAGTCGTGCACGGCGTGCAGGTCGGCGAGCCCGCCATGCGCGTACGCCCGGATCATGTTCATGGCGGCTGCGGAGTTGGCGTAAGCGCGGACCAACCGGTTCGGGTCGTGCACGCGGGCCTCGGGCGTGGCCTCCAGCGAGTTGACCATGTCGCCTCGATAGGAGGCCAGGCCGAGCGCGTCGAGTTCGGAGGACCGCGGCTTCGCGTACTGCCCGGCGATCCGGCCGACCTTGATCACCGGCATGCTCGCGCCGTAGGTGAGGACGACGGCCATCTGCAACAACGTGCGGGTGGTGGACCGCAGGTGCGGCTCGGTGTTGTCGTCGAAGGTCTCGGCGCAGTCCCCGCCCTGCAACAGGAACGCCCGCCCGTGCGCCACCTCGCCCAGCTTCGCTCGGAGCGAGTCGACCTCGGCCGGAGCGACGATCGGGGGGACCGTCTGCATCGTGGCGAGTACGGCGCGCAGAGCCTGCTCATCCGGCCATGACGGCTGCTGCTGGGCCGGAAGCTGCCGCCAGCCGTCGAGGTCATGGGTCACCCGCTCAGGGTAGTTGGCCGCCGCGCACCGGTCGCGGGCGAACCCGTCCGCGCACCTGAGCCGGGTCACCCGCGACGTGCAGGCACCGTGATCATGGGGAACCGCCGGCTCCGACGGGATGATCATGGCGAACTACCGGGCCTGGCCGGTCAAGTCCCGAGATCACCGGGTGGATGGGCCGGGGGTCCTTCCCGTGCTGCCCCGGATCGCGGCGCACGTGGCCGCTTGGCAACAGCGCTAACATTCGTTACGTTAACTATCGTTATCCTGGCTGAAGGAGCGGCATGCTCGATCAACTCGCCCGAGGACTGGAGACGGCAGACGCTGTGGCCGTGATCGCCACGCTGGCCGAGGACGTCACCCTCCGCGTCGCGGTACACGACCAGCCGTTCGAGGGCCGGCCGGCCGCCGGCGCCATCCTCGGAGCGGTCCTCGACGGAGCGCTGCACGACATCACCGTCGTGGAGACGATCGAGGGCGACGGCGTGACCGTCCTGATGCTCAGCGCCCAGGTCGCGGAGCACCCGGGCCGGGCCGACGGGCTGCTCGTCGTCCGGCCGGACGCCACCGGCCAGATCAAAGATCTGACCGTCTTCCTGCGCCCGCTCCCGGCACTGAACGCGCTGGCCGATGACATGGGCCGGCGACTGGGCGGTCCGCTGCCGACCGAAGACCGCTGACGGACAGAATCGGTGCGTGACGTCGCCCTCAAGCCGCCGGCGGCGAGGTGCCGGACACGAGCTGCGTGCCGTCGTGGTCGGGGCGGCGACGGATCTGCTGGCGCAGCTCGGCGACGTACAGGCCCTCACGATGCGGGCAGTCGCGGCGGCCGCCGGTGTCACGCCGCCGTCGGTGTACCGCCACTTCCCGGACAAAGAGACGCTCGTCCGAACGGTCATCGAGGAGCGCTTCGACGCGTTCACCCACGACGTCACCGCGGCCGCCGAGTCTGCCGGCGAGCACCCGACGGCACGTCTGCAGGCGATGGCCCGGGCCTACGTCCGTTCGGGCCTGGAGCGGCCGGGGCACTATCGCGTGCTCTTTAGCGCTACGAACGCCGGACCCGCCGCCCTGGGCCTGGCAGGGCGGGCCGAGCACCCCGGTGCCAGGTCCTTCGGTGCCCTGGTCGAAGCGGTCACCGCGTGCCTGCCCGCCCGACGCGTCGACACCGCGGTCCTGCTGGCGACCGAACTGTGGGCCTCGCTGCACGGCATCGTGGACCTGCGCATCACCAAGCCAGAGATGCCCTGGCCGGACGCGATCGAGCTGATCGACGCGGCGCTGTCCGCCGTACGCGCGGCAATGGAGCCCGGCCCCTAGACAACGGAGTCCCATGGAATTGCTCACGTTCGCCACGCTGACCGTCACCGGGTTCGTCTCCTGCGCGGAGTTCGGCTCCTACGCCTTCGTCCACCCCGTGCTGCGCCCGCTCCCGCAGCGGGAGCGCATCGTTGTCGAGAAGGGGTTGTTGAAGACGTTCGGGCGGGTGATGCCGGTCGGGATGACGCTGTCCCTGCTCCTCGCGATCACCTTTGCCAGCAACGGGGATTCCGGTTCGTGGTGGTCCTGGTCCGCCGCGGCCGCGTTCGCTGCCGCGCTGGTCTTCACCGTCGTGGTCAATGTGCCCATCAACCTCGCCACCGGCCGGTGGGACGCCGATCACCCACCGGCGGGATGGGAGCAGACCCGCGGCCGCTGGGAGTTCTTCCAGGGCGTCCGCTCGTGGCTGCTGCTGATCGGGTTCGTCCTGGTGTGCGCGGCCGTGACGAGCTGACCGGCTTCAAGCCGCCGTGCCGGCTTCCGGGCGGCGTTCACCACTCCTGGCCGGCCACCTGCCTGGTGGTCACGTTGAGACGGTTCCAGACGTTGATGTTGGCGATCGCGAGCACCAGTGCGGCGAGGCCCTGCTCGTCGTAGTGTCGAGCGGCCTCCGCCCAGATCTCGTCTGGGACCGGGTCGGCGCGATCGCTGAGCCGAGTCGCCGCCTCGGTAAGAGCCAGTGCAGCTCGTTCGGCGTCGGTGAAGTAGGGCGCATCCCGCCAGGCCGCCACCGCGAACAGTCGCTCGTCGGACTCGCCTAGCTTCCTGGCGATCCGCGGATGTTGGACGGCGCAGACGCCGCAGCCGTTGATCTGGCTCGCGCGGAGGCTGACCAGCTCGAGTGTCTTCGGCGGTACGCCGCTCGCGTTAATAGCCTTGCCCAGATCCTGTAGAGCCTGCATCGCGGCAGGTACGACGAAGACCGGGTTGTCCATCCTGGCGTGCAGGGTTGTTGTCTGCATGTGCTCTCCTTCGGCTGACTTGCCGATGTGAGGGCCGAACATCGACCTCATGTCACATCGGCAGGGTTTGGTCGGTCAGTGGTATGACCCGACGCGACGAAGGAATGTGACCGATGGACGAGCAGGAATGGCTGGCAAACCGGTTCCAGGAACACCGGACCCACTTGCGTGCAGTCGCCTACCGGATGCTTGGCTCGCTCAGCGAGGCGGACGACGCCGTCCAGGAGGCGTGGCTGCGCCTCGGCCGCTCTGACACGAGCGACGTCGAGAACCTCGGGGGGTGGCTGACGACGGTCACTGCGCGCGTGTGCCTGAACATGCTGCGCTCACGGGATCAGCGGCGCGAGGACCCCTTGGACGTGCACGTGCCCGAACCGATCCTGGGCCACCGGGACGGGGTCGACCCTGAGCACGAGGTGCTCTTGGCGGACGCGGTGGGCCTGGCCCTGCTTGTCGTGCTCGAGACGCTGGCTCCCGCCGAGCGGCTCGCGTTCGTGTTGCACGACATGTTCGCCGTGCCCTTCGACGACATCGCACCGATGCTGGAGCGCACCCCGGCGGCCACGCGGCAGCTCGCGAGCCGGGCCCGGCGCCGCGTGCAGGGGGCGGTGCCGTTCCCCGACGCCGATCTCACCCGGCAGCGGCGGGTCGTCGACGCCTTCTTCGAGGCCGCCCGCGGCGGTGACTTCGACGCCCTCGTCGCGGTGCTCCACCCGGATGTCGTGCTTCGCGCCGACGGCGGTGCGCTGCGGCCGGAAGCCTCGGTACTCATCCGCGGCGCTCGGGCCGTTGCTGGTCGGGCGCTCACCTTCGCGCATCTCGCACCGTTCGTTCGGCCGGCGCTCGTGAACGGGGCCGCCGGAGTCGTGGTGGCCCGGCACGGACAGCCGGTCACGGTCATGGGCTTCACCGTGGCGGACGGGATGATCGTGCACATCGATGCGCTGACGGATCCCGCCCGTCTGAGCCGACTCGACCTGGCGGTGCTCGAGGACTGACTCACTCAGCCGAAGAACACTTCCGCCTCGGCCAGCCGGTCGTCAGGGACCGTCTTGAGTTCACGCGTGGCCTCGGCCAGCGGCACCCGGACGATGTCGGTGCCCCGCAGCGCCACCATCACGCCCCAGTCCTGCTCGTGCGCGGCGTCGATGGCATGCAGACCGAACCGGGTCGCGAGGACCCGGTCGAACGCACTCGGCGTACCACCGCGCTGGATGTGACCGAGTACGACGACCCGCGCCTCCTTGCCGGTGCGAGCCTCGATCTCCTCAGCCAGCCGCTGTCCCACGCCGCCGAGCCGCACATGCCCGAACGCGTCGAGCTCAGCGGTCCGCAGGCTCGTGTCACCCGCGGCCGGGCTGGCACCCTCGGCGACGACGACGATGCAGGCGTACTTCGTCTCGAACCGGCGTTCGACGTAGGCGACCACCTCGTCGATCTTGAACGGCCGCTCCGGGATGAGGATCACGTTCGCGCCGCTGGCCAGGCCCGCGTGCAGCGCGATCCAGCCGGCGTGGCGGCCCATCACCTCAACCACCAATGCGCGGTGGTGGCTCTCCGCCGTCGTGTGCAGCCGATCGATCGCCTCCATCGCGATCCCGACGGCGGTGTCGAAACCGAATGTGAAGTCCGTCGCTCCGAGGTCGTTGTCGATCGTCTTAGGTACGCCGACGACGGGCACCGCCTCGTCGTGCAGCCGCTTGGCCACACCGAGCGTGTCCTCGCCGCCGATCGCGATCAACGCGTCGACTGCATACGAGCCGAGGCTCTCCCGGATCCGTTGCAGCCCGTCCGGTTCCTTGAACGGGTTGGTTCGGGAGGAACCGAGGATGGTGCCGCCGCGCGGGAGGATGCCGCGCACGTCGGCGACGGTCAGTGGCATCGTGTTGCCGTCCAGCGGGCCCCGCCAGCCGTCCCGGAAGCCGACGAACTCGTGTCCGTACACGCCGACGCCCTTGCGGACGATGGCGCGGATGACGGCGTTCAAGCCGGGGCAGTCCCCGCCGCCCGTGAGCACACCGACGCGCATGTCGCGATCCTCCCGTGCCGACCTGACCTAGGCCTGCATAGCCTGCCACCGGGCGAGGTTGTGCCGGGCATCGGCCAGCGCGTCGTGCTGATCGGCGGGCGCCTCGGGCAATGCCGGCTTGCCGAGGTCCTCCCAGCGCTGCCGCAGCTCGTGGCTGAATCGCGGGATCAGGCGGGGCAGCGCGGTCATCGGACCCCAGAGCTGGCACAGCGCCACGTGGTCGTAGCCGGCGTACCAGGCCCAGAGTTCGATCTCCTCGCCCGGCGCGGCGAGGAACGTCCGAACGTCGTCGCGGATCCGAGTGCGCGAGCGCCACGCGGGATCCGCCGGAGAGGGCAGCTTCGGCAGCACGTTGCGGCGTACCCACGGGATCGCCCGCTCCGGATCGAAG
>JACCXW010000253.1 GCA_013696785.1 Geodermatophilaceae bacterium
CGCTGGCTGTCCCGGTTCCATAGCGACGAGCGGCAGGTCGGCTGCTACCGGACGGGACGGGTGTTCCTAGCCGGCGATGCCGCGCACGTGCACTCCCCGGCCGGTGGGCAGGGGATGAACGCCGGACTGCAGGACGCGGCGAACCTCGGCTGGAAGCTCGCCGCGGCCGTGCAGGGGTGGGCGCCGCCTGATCTCCTGGACACCTATCACAGCGAGCGCCACCCGGTCGGTGCCGCGGTGCTGCGTGGCAGTGGCGCCCTGCTGCGGATGGCGATGCTCCGGCCGTGGCCGCTACGCACCGCCCGACGGCATCTCGGCGGCGTCCTGTCCCGGATCGGACCGGTGCGGCGCCGCGTCGCCGGCACCGCATCCGGCATCGACATCGCCTATCCCGCTCCCCGAGGCGCCCACCGGCTGGTCGGCGCCCGGGCGCCGGACACCTCCCTGGTCGGGATTGGGCGGCTGTACGAGGCGCTGCGCGGCGGCCGGTTCGTGCTGCTGTCGCGCCGGCCGCTCGATCTCAGCGGTTGGTCCGACCGGGTGGTTCAGGCCACTTCGGCCGATGCGGCCGGCGCCGTGACGTTGGTCCGCCCCGACGGCTACATCGCCTGGGCCTCCGACCAGACTGATCCCGCCGCGCTCAGGACCGCGCTGACTCGTTGGTGCGGCGCCCCAGCCGATCGCACCACGCCGCCGTAGGCTTCGCGCCGAAGCAGACCCGCGGCGGTAGCCTCCCGGCTGAGGAGGCCGGCTGTGGACGAGATGCGCCGCCCGTTGTTCGTCATCGCGCTCGTCCTCCTGGTCTGCGTCGTCGGAGTCGAGATCGGCTCTTCTCTGTTCATCGCCCCGGCGGTCACTACCGGTGCCGGGCTCGAAGCGGCCCTCGACGCGGCGGACATCGACGAGGACGACCGGCCGTCCCAGGAGGAACGGGAGGCGCTGGCGGAGACCGACGACCCGCCCGGCCTTGCCATCCCCATGCTGGCGCTGATCGACGGGCTGCTGCTGCTCTCAATGCTCGGGCTGGGCGCAGCACTCGTGATCCGGCACCGGATTCAAGGCCGGATCGTCGCCCCCGTGAATCTCGTCGTCTCCTTCTTGTTGATCCTGGCCGCGATCATCCTGGTCATCGTCATGCTGGTCCTGCTCTTCCTGATGATCGGGCTGTTCCTCGCCGCGCCGTTCGGCACCATCACGTACCTGATCCGGTGGGGCTTCTTTCCCCGCGGCGAGGCCCAGGTGACGCTGCGCTTCTGTGGGCGCTCAAGCTCGGGTTCGCCGGATTCGTCGTGGCGGCCTCGCCCCGGTTGCTGCGTCAGAAAGGCTTCGTCGCGCTGGTCGCGACGTCCTTCCTCCTCCAACTGCTGGTGGGTTTCCTGCACGGACTCGCCCCACGCCCGCTGGTCAGCATCATCGCCTGGGTGGTCCGGCCGAACGGGGTCTCAGCACACACGAGCACGCCTCACTGCGCTCGGCGGTGCGACGATCCCCCGGCTCGCTGCGGCGCCTCTAATCGGCCTGACTGCTCCACTGCGGCTCACGGCGGTGAGCCCTCGACGGCGTACGCCCACTCCTCGTTCCATGCGTGCGGGTAGACGCCGCGTATGAAGTAGTCACGGAAGGAGCGGATCGGTCGGGTCGAGTGGTCGTGGTAGAGCAGCCAGTAGGGAATTACGGTCGCGACGACATAGTGCAGGACGACGAGTGGTAGATACAACGGCCCGAAGATGCGCGCCTGGAGTACATGGACGTACTCGTGCCGAGCGATCGCCTCGCCGGTGCCGGCCTCGACGGGACCGATCGTGGTCGCGAAGCCGGGCAGGATGCCGCGCCGCAATACGACGGTGGAACGCCCGGCGCTCATGGCCGGATCCGGTGTGTTGCCGGTGGCCGTGTTGACGGCCAGGAACAGCGACCCGGCGACCGTGTTGACCAAGCTCCAGGTGTGGTCCACGACGAGCAACAGCCACCCCCGCGCACCGGCGGGGTAGGAGCGCGCGGTGACCAGGGCCCAGGCGTGCAGGATCCCGAGCGCCAAGCCGATGCCGGCGCAGATGACCAGCCCGACGTCGCCGGTGAGGTTGCCCAGCAGCGCGAAGGCGCCGGCACTGGTGAGGATTCGGACGATGACGACGACGGCCGAGAGTGCTGCGGGCACGAGCGGCTCCCCTCGCGGCGGAGTGCCGGTGGCTCGCTCGGTCGGAGCGGGCGCGGACCCCTGGTGGCTGATGACTCTCAGAGCGGCTGACCGCTCGTGTGATACATCGGATACGCCACCAGACGTCGTCCGGTTCCCGCGGATTTCCGCCGGCTCGCGCCGACCTCTGCCCCGCCCCCCAGCTGTGATCAGCCCAGTGCGGGAAGCCACACGGCCGTGAGCGGGCCCCAGTTGCCGGCGGCGTCCCGGGCCTGGATGTACACGAGCTGATCCGTGGCCTGCCGTGGGAGTGTCTTCCTGAGAGTCACCGACGTACCGGAGCCGACGACGGTCATGGCCTTCGGCTGGCCGCCGGCCCCTGGTGCTCCGCCGACGAAGACTCGGCCGGCGACGACGTTCTGAGCGGACGGTCGGCCGACACCGTTCTGCCCGTAGGCGGCGTCGTTTGCGGTCGCCGCGACCACCGCGCGGTTCGCGCCACTCGGCGTGGCCGTGGCTCCGGTGAGGGTCGGTCCGAGTGCCATCGTGTACGGCTGCCGGGCGGCTGCGACGCCGTACAGCAGGGCGTCGTCGTTCAGGGCCCAGAACATGTCCTGACACGTATAGGGCGGATGGAATCCGCTGCAGTTACCGGAGCCCGGGCCGATCTCGTAGGTGAACGAGGCGATCCCGAGCTGCTCGTAGGCGAAGTCATCCGTCGAGCCGGACACCTGGTAGAGGATCTCGTCCGGCTCGCCGGTCTCGTAACCGTTGTAGTGACTCATCCGGAAGCCCATCGAGCGCAGACCGGCATCGTTGGGGGTGTGCCGCGAGTCACCGTACGGAAAGAGGACCAGGTTGCTGAAGGAGTGCAGGCTGATCATCGCGCCGCTCGTGGTCCTGGGCGCCGGATCGGCTGGGTCCGGGCCGCGCTGGTCCTCGAACAGTGAGAGCAGCAGATCCTGCAGCTTGTCGGTCTCCGGCTCCGAGGCAGCCACGGGGCCGCGGTAAGTCAGGTTGCACTCGTTGGTGCTGGTCCCCGGGCCGCCCCAGTTGCTGTCGAAGTTGCGGTTCAGGTCCACCCCGATCTGCGACGACGAGCCACCCGGGCAGGTCTTCGTCCGCTGATGCAGATTCTTTCGCTGCCAGGCGTCCGAGCTGGAGGCCAGGCCGTTCTCCTCGATGCCGGTCTGGACGGCCTCGATGCCGTCCGGGTTCAGCTGCGGTGCGATCCAGACCTCTGTGGTGTCCAGCAACGCGGTCACGTCGGCCGCCTGACCGTACCCGTCGACGAGCCGCGAGAGCAGCCGCCACGCCATCTCACTCGTGGTCAGCTCACGGGCATGGATCTGCCCGACCAGCAGGAAGCGGGTCTTGGCGACATCGGGGGTGAGCTGGCAGCCGGTGTCGGCGTCCGCCGTCACGCATGCCACCTGGAGCGGGTTGTCGCCGGTGAAGCTCTGGCCGTAGTTGACGACCTGCACCAGATCCGGGTATGCCGCCTCCAGATCGCCGAGGAACTGCGTGAACGCGTCGTTCGTGCGGTACCCGCCGTAGAACGTCTCGTACGCGTCGCCGTCCAGCCGCGCCGGCAGGATGGCGTCCTGGTTGGCGGGAGCGGCCTGGTCGGGTAGCCGCGACACGGTCCACTCGCCCAACACGGTCAGGTCGTCCCGGGCGGCGAGTGCGTCACCGGCGGACTCGGGTGCGTGCACGAAGATGCTGCCGGCGCCGCCGCCGTACACGTCGAACCCGGCCGCGATCAGCCGCTGCGCGAGTGCGTCCACTGACCCGCTCGTCGGGCGGACCTGGTACTGGACAACGGCTTCGGTGCTCGTCGGCGGTGCCGCCACGCTCGACCCCACCCCGGCCAGCGCAAAGGCCGGGACGGACAGCGCGACGACGAGTGCCGCCCGGACAGATCTTGGTGCCCGCATGGATCCTCCAGCTGGTCGTGGACGGGAGTCCCCGGATGACGCCGATTGGTGTGCACCGACGGTGCGAGATCGGAGCCTATGGGCAGCCGTGCTGCCATAACCAGCAGGTGAGTTGCGATCCGGTGACAGTCAGTCGTGGGCGGCGTGCTCGTGGCCCCGGTGGGTGGCCGGCTCCAGCTGGAACGTCGAGTGCTCGATCCCGAAGTCGACCCGCAGGCAGTCGCAGAGCCGGTCGAGCAACTGGCCGTGGGAGGCGCCTTCGATCTCCTCGAACACCACATGCGCGGACACTGCGGGCATCCCGCTCGTGATGAGCCAGGCGTGCACGTCGTGGACCCCGAGGACGCCGTGCAGACCGAGGATGTGGCGGCGAACCTCGGCCAGGTCAAGGTCGCGCGGAGCGGCTTCGAGCAGAACGTCGACGGACTCGCGGAACAGCCGCCAGGTGCGCGGGAGGATCAGCGCCGCGATTAGCAACGAAGCCACGATGTCCGCCGAGCGCCAGCCGGTGAGAGCGATGACGACCGCGGCGACGACGACCGCGGCGGATCCGAAGGCGTCGCCGAGAACCTCCAGGAAAGCGCCTCGGACGTTCAGCCCGCTCTGCCGGACCGGGTAGAGGATGCGCAACGACACGAGGTTGCCGGCCAGACCCGCCAGGCCGAAGAGCAGCAGCGCCAGAGGTGGTACGGCGGGGGGTTCGTCGAACCGGCGGATGGCCTCGAACAGGACGTAGCCGCCCACACCGAAGAGCAGGACGGCGTTGATCGTCGCGGCCAGGACCTCGAAGCGATGGTTCCCGAATGTGCGCCGCCCGGCCGCCGGCCGCAGCGCGAGCGATGCCGCCGCCAGGGCGATGGCGACGCCGGCGACGTCGGTCAGCATGTGCCCGGCGTCGGCCAGGAGGGCCAGGGATCCGGTCACGGCGGCCCCGACG
>JACCXW010000258.1 GCA_013696785.1 Geodermatophilaceae bacterium
GGCTTGATGTCGCGGTGCACGACGCCGGAGTGGTGGGCGGCGTTCAGACCGGCCGCAGCCTGACCGAGGATGTGCAGTGTGCGTTCCGCGGGCAACCGGCCTTCCCGGGCCAGCACATCCGACAGCGGCTCGCCGTCCACGAGTTCCATGACGAGGTACGCGACGTGCTCGCCGCTGGCGTCATCGGCCTCGCCGTAGTCATAGATGCCGGCGATGTTGGGATGGGACAGGGCCGCGGTGTTGCGGGCCTCGGCCCGGAACCGGGCCAGAAATGTAGGATCGCCGGTGAATTCGCTGCGCAGCACTTTGACGGCGACCGTCCGGTGCAGCGTCAAGTCCTCGGCCCGCCACACCTGGCCCATGCCGCCGGTGGCGATCAGGGACTGCAGTTCGTATCTCTGACCGAGGCTCATTCCCGGAGCGGGAGCCATGCTCAGCCACCCCCCGTGCCGAGAAAGGCCTCCATGACCGCTCGCGCGATCGGCGCCGCGGCCCGACCACCGGTGGTCTCACTGCCGCTGTCGCCACCGTTGGCGATGAAGACGGCGACGGCGATCTGCGGGTTTTCCGCGGGCGCGAAGCCGGCGAACCAGGCGTGCGGGGCGATGCCCTCGTCCACCTCCGCCGTACCGGTCTTGCCGGCGACTTCGACGCCGTCGATCCGCGCGTTCTGTCCGGTGCCGTTCTCCACGACGCTGACCATCATCTCGGTCAGTGCCGCGGCGACGTCGGAGGAGATCGCCTGCCGGATCTCCGTCGGCTCGACGTCATCGATCACCGTCAGGTCGGGCTCCTGCCGTTCCGCGACCAGGTACGGCTGGTAGAGGGTTCCGCCATTCCCGATCGTGGCCACGATGTTGGCGGCCTCGATCGGCGTCAGCCGCACGTCGCGTTGCCCGATGGAGGACTGCCCGACGGCTGCGGCGCTCTCGATGTCGCCGAGCGTGCTCTGCGCCACCGGCAGCGGCATCTCATAACCCTCGTCGTCGATCCCGAACCGCTCGGCAACGTCGCGGATCTTCGACTCGCCGAGGTCGATGCCGAGCTGGGCGAAGGCGGTGTTGCACGAGATGGTCAGCGCGTGCAGCAAGGTGTCATCGGCGCCGCCGTTGCAGCTCTCGCCGCCGAAGTTGCGGATCGTCGCCGAACTCTGCGGCAGGTCCAGGACGTCTGGTGCCGGGATCATGGAATCCGGATCGATGCCCTCCTCCAGCGCCGCCGCCGCGATGATCACCTTGAACACCGACCCGGGCGGGAAGTTGTCCTGTGTCGCGCGGTTCAGCCGTGGATCGACCTCGGCGTCGTCCAGCGTCTGCGCGTAGTCGCGGATGGCCTGCGGGTCGTGCGAACTCAGCAGGTTCGGGTCGTACGTCGGAGTACTGACCATCGCGAGGATCGCGCCGGTCTGCGGATCCAGCGCCACCACGGCCCCGGTCGCCCCGCTCTCGGTCAGGGCCGTGTACGCCGCCGTCTGCGCCCGGGGGTTGAGCGTCAACTCGACGTTACCGCCCTTGGGCTCCCGGCCGCTGAACAGGTCGGTCAGCCGCCGGACGAACAGCGAATCGGAGTTCCCGGAGAGCAGGTCGTTCTCGGCGCGCTCGATGCCGGCCGTGGAGTAGATCAGCGAGTAGTAGCCGGTCGACTGGGCATACATCGGCCCGTTCGCGTACGTGCGGAGGAACTCCAGCCGCTCGTCGGGCGTCGCGCTGGAGGAGGCTACCGCCCGGCCGTCGACGACGATGGACCCGCGCTGGCGCTCGTACTCCTCCAGCAGCACCCGTGTGTTGCCCGGGTCCGCCTGGTAGTCCGCTGCCTTGACGACCTGGATGTAGTTGGCGTTGAGCACGAGCAACGCGAAGAGCACGAGCATCGCGATGGCGACCCGACGTACCGGCTTGTTCATCGCCGGTCCCTGGCAAGTGTCATCGCGTCACGATCTCGGTCTTGGCCTCGGCCAGCGGTGCTGGCGCCCCGATCGGCGCCGCCGGGCGTCTGGCCGCGTCACTGATCCGGACGAGCAACGCGACCAGCGCGAAATTGGCGACCAGCGAAGAACCGCCGTAGGAGACGAACGGCGTGGTCAGCCCGGTCAGCGGGATGAGCCTGGTGACGCCGCCCACGACCACGAAGACCTGCAACGCCACCGAGAACGCCAGTCCGGCGGCCAGCAATTTGCCGAACGTGTCGCGCACGAGCAGCGCGGCGCGGAACCCGCGCTCGACCAGCGTCAGGTAGAGCATCAGCACCGCGACCAGCCCGAACAGCCCGAGTTCCTCGCCGATCGTGGTCACGATGAAGTCGGTCTTGGCGTAGATGTTGAGGCTGTCGGGGCGGCCGCTGCCGAGACCGGTGCCGAACATCCCACCGGTACCGAGCCCCAGCAGGGACTGCACGATCTGGAAGCCCTCCTCGTTCCGGTACGCGAACGGGTCCAGCCACACCTGCACACGCACCCGGACGTGGGAGAAGAGCTGGTAGGCGACGAACCCCCCGGCGGAGAACAGCAGTAGCCCGATCGCCAGCCAGCTGACCCGCTCGGTGGCGATGTACAGCATCACCACGAAGATTCCGAACAGCAGGAGCGAGCTGCCGAGATCCTTCTCGAAGACGAGTACGCCGAGACTTGCGAGCCACACGACCAGGACCGGTCCGAGGTCGCGACCGCGCGGCAGTTCCAGGCCGAGCACGCGGCGGCTGGCCAGTGACAGCACGTCCCGCTTCGCCACGAGATAGGCGGCGAAGAAGACCAGCACCGCGATCTTGGCGAACTCGCCCGGCTGGATGGAAAACCCTGCCACGCGGATCCAGATCTTCGCGCCGTTGACCTCGCTCAGCGCGGAGGGCAGTACCGCCGGAAGTGCCAGCAGCAGGAGGCCACCGGCGCCGAGGGTGTAGCCGTACTTGGCGAGCACCCGGTGATCGCGGATCAGGATCAGCACGGCGGTGAAGAGCACCAGACCGACCAGGGTCCAGGCCAGCTGCAGCGGGGCGTCGCCGCCGGGGATCGGCTCACCACTGCTCTGCGCGTCGAGTTCGGCCGCGAGGTCCAGACGGGCGATGAGGACCAGCCCCAGGCCGTTCAACAGGGCGACCGCGGGCAGGATCAGCGGATCGGCGTACCGGGCGAATCGACGTACGACGAGGTGGGCGATCAGCCACAGTCCGGCGAACCCGGCGCCGTAATAGACGACGTCCAGCCCGACGGAGCCTCGCACTGTGCCGTCGACGATGGCCTGCGCCGCCATCACCACCAGTACGGCGAACAGCAGCATCACCAGCTCGGTGTTGCGTCGAGTGGGCATGCTCCGCCCGGCCGCGAGCGCCGGGTTCGTGCGGACGCTCATCGTTTCCCCGCCTCGTGCGCTCTGCAATGGCGCGCTGCGCGCGCGAGTCGCCTCCGCTCCTCGGAGCCGCCCGGCGGGCGGATCGGCATGCATGTCGCGGTCACCCCGTCAGGCCGGGATGCTCCCGACCTCTCGGCTTCCCTCGCTGATGCTCGGTCGATGCTCCCGACCTCTCGGCCGGGCTCGCTGGCGCTCGCTGCGATGCTCACTCGCTCTCGGCTCATCGTCTCGCCCCCGATGTCTGAGACATCAGTCGCCGGCCTCGCGGCAGTCCGTGCCGGGCTCGGACGTGTTGGTCGGCGTGCTGCTCTGGGTGGTGGACAGGCTCGGCAGCGTGGTGGGGCTGGGCAGGGTCGAGGGGATGCCTCCGCTTGTCTCCGGCGCCGGGAAGGTCCCGGGTCGCTGGGAGGTCGTCGTGCCGGGCGACCCGGTGGACCCGGTGGACTCCGTGGACGTGGTGGACCCGGTGGACTCGGTGGACGTGGTGGACGTGGTGGACGTGGTGGACTCGCCGGGGTCCGTAGGCTCCGTGCCCGTCTCGCACGGCGGCAGCAGTTCGTCGCGCAGCCGCTCGAGGATCTGATCGGCGCCGGCCTCGTCGCTGGCGGTGATCCCGTCGCGGACCCGAAGCTGATTGACCGGGGTGAGGTCGTTGATCTGCAGGTCGGTCGTGCGTTGGACGTCGGACAGGGTCAGCCCGGCGAGGCTGAGATCCATGCCGCGAAAGATGGCGACGTGATCGCCGTCGGCGCCGACGTACCACTGGTTCTGGCTGACCCGCCACAAAGCGAAGACCCCGCCGCTGAGGACGACGAGGACCAGACCGAGCGCCAAGAGCGGCTTCAGGATGCTGCGCTTGGCGGGTGGCGCTCGCTCGGCCGGTGGG
>JACCXW010000272.1 GCA_013696785.1 Geodermatophilaceae bacterium
CGAACCTGTCGGAGTGGGCGAACTTCCGCTCGACCCTGTCCTCCAGCGGTTGGAGCGCAGTCGGCGGGCAGACCAACAACCCGTACGTGCTCGACCGGAATCCGTGCGGATCCAGTTCGGGTTCCGGCGCCGGCGTCGCCGCCAGCCTGGCCGTCGTTGCGATCGGCACCGAGACCGACGGATCAATCGTCTGCCCGGCCGGCGCGAACGGCATCGTGGGACACAAGCCAACCCTCGGTCTGGTCAGCGGCGACGGGGTGGTCCCGATCTCCTCGCAGCAGGACACCGCCGGGCCGATGGCCCGCAACGTGACCGACGCCGCCATCGTGCTCGACGTCGTCGACGGTGCGGACACCGACTACACCGACGCCCTGGACCCGGACGCGCTCCAGGGTGCCCGGATCGGGGTCTGGTCCACTGCCACCGGTGGCAGCACCCCGGCCGTCGACGCGCTGTTCGCCGAGACCGTGCAGCGGCTCGAGGCCCTCGGGGCCACCACAGTGGAGGTCGTCCCGCCGTACCAGGACGAGTTCAACTCCAACGAGTTTCCGGCGCTGCTGTACGAGTTCGCGCATGACGTCGACGCCTACCTGGCCCAGACCGGTGGTGCCCATCCGGCGGACCTCGAGGGCCTCATCGAGTTCAACAGGGCTCGGGCGGACACCGAGCTGCAGTACTTCGGTCAGGACATCTTCATCGCCGCGGAACGCACCGGCGGGAACCTCACCGACCAGAAATACATCACGGCCCGCAAGACGGCGACGACGGCCGCCCAGCGCAGCATCGACGAGACCTTGGCTGAATTCGATCTCGACGCGATCGTGGCGCCGACGAACAGCCCGGCCTGGCGCACGACGCTGGGGGAGGGAGACGCGTTCAAGTTCGGGTCGTCCGGCCCGGCCGCGGTGGCCGGGTACCCGAACGTGTCCGTCCCGATGGGCTACGTCGGTCCGTTGCCGGTCGGCATGTCCGTGTTCGCCGGGGCCGGTGACGACCCCACAGTGCTCGGACTCGCCTTTGCCTGGGAGCAGGCCACCCAGGTACGCCGGCCCCCGACGTACGAGCCGACCCTCAACCGGTAGCCGGGCGGTTAGCCTCGACGGGTGACCCCGTCGCGCGCCCTCGTCGTACAGCTGTGTGACGACGACGGCCCGGCACGCGTCGGCGAGTGGCTGCGGACGGCCGGACTCGAGCTGGACGTGGTCCGACCCGACCTCGGCGCGGAGCTGCCGGATCTGAGCCGGTACGACGGGCTGGTCGTGCTCGGCGGCCCGCAGGCGGCCTACGACGAGCTGCCGTACCTGGATGCGGTGATGGCTTTGCTGCGGCGGGCGGTGGCGGATCGCGTCCCGACGCTGGGGATCTGCCTCGGGGGGCAGCTGCTGGCGCGCGCTCTCGGCGGCGTCGTACGCCGGGGTGAGCGAGGTCCAGAGCTGGGCGGCCTGCTCGTCGCGAAGCGCGATGACGCGGCCGAGGATCCGGTCTTCCGCGGCCTCCCGTTCACCCCCGATGTGATCCAGTGGCACTACGACGAGATCGCCGAGCTGCCCCCGTCCGCCGTGCTGCTGGCGAGTTCGCCGTTGTACGCCAACCAGGCGTTCCGGGTCGGCGACTGTGCCTGGGGAACGCAGTTCCACATCGAGACGACCCCGGCGATGGTCGAGTTCTGGGCGGAGCAGGATCGGGAGCAGGCAACGGCCTTGGGCTTCGATGTCGATGCGGCCCTGGCCGGGGCAGTGGCCGCGCATCCCGACGTCGAGGAGGCCTGGGCGCCGGCGATGGCCCGGTACGCCGGGGTGGTGCACGACGCGGCCGAGCGCCGTACAGCGGTCAGGTGACGGTCGCCGAACAGCCCCGGGCCACGGCCCGGCTGTCCCGGCACGGCTTCACCGACCCGCAGCGCGCCGCGGAGCTGCTCACCGGGCTGGAGCTCTGGGATCCGAGCGCTGATCGGCCCGCGGACGAGGCCGCTGGCCGGATCGTGGCGGCGCTGGCCCAGGTCGGCAATCCGGACCTGGCGTTGCTGGCCCTCGTCCGGCTGGTGGAGGTCGCGGCAGACGCGGACGAGCTGCTCGCCGACATGCGTGAAAGCGAGGGGTTGCGGACGCGTCTGCTCGGTGCGCTCGGCGCCAGCCAGACGCTCGGTGACCACTTGGTGGCGCACCCGGGACAGTGGCGGCGGCTGGCCTCCGACCAGCACGCCGCGAGCCGCCCCACGCCTCTCGGCCTGATCAACGAGCTCTGTCAGGCCGTCGGCGTCGATCCGCACCAACCGGTCGGGGACGGTGGGACACCTGCGGCCGTCCGGGCCTTGCGCACGGCGTACAGGGGGGCGCTGCTGGACCTGACCGGGCGGGACCTGACGGGCTCGGCCTCCATGGAGGATGCGGCGGCGGAACTGTCCGACCTGGCCGCGGCGACGCTCACCACCGCGCTCGCGCTGGCCACGGCGGGAATGGCGCCGGACGCAGCCGGTTGCCGGCTCGCCGTCATCGGGCTCGGGAAGTGCGGCGGCCGGGAATTGAACTACGTCAGCGACGTGGACGTGGTCTTCGTCGCCGAGCCGGTCGACGGCGTCAGCGAGGACGCTGCGCTCCGGTCCGCTACCAGCCTGGCCACGGAGATGATGCGGATCTGCGGGCTGGTCGCGTGGCCGGTCGACGCGGCGCTGCGCCCGGAGGGCAAAGCCGGCGCACTCGTGCGGACACTGGCGAGCCACAAGACCTACTACCGGCGGTGGGCGCGCACGTGGGAGTTCCAGGCGCTGCTCAAGATGCGTCCGGTGGCAGGCGACGCGGACCTCGGACGGCAGTACGTCGAGACGCTGCAGCCGCTGGTGTGGACCGCGGCGGAGCGGGACGGGTTCGTCGCGGATGTACAGCAGATGCGTCGCCGCGTCGAGGAGAGCCTGCCCGCGGCGATCGCGTCCCGGGAGCTGAAACTCGGGCCAGGGGGACTACGCGACGTGGAGTTCGCCGTCCAGCTGCTGCAGCTCGTGCACGGGCGGGCAGACGAGAGCCTGCGCAGCCCGACGACTCTGTCGGCCCTGCGGGCATTGTCCGCCGGTGGCTATGTCGGGCGGGCGGACGCCGACACGCTCGCCTCGGCGTACCGGTTCCTGCGGACGGTGGAGCATCGGCTGCAGTTGCAACGGCTGCGGCGTACGCATCTGCTCCCCGACGACTTGGTGGATCGGTGCTGGGTGGCTCGGGGGCTCGGCTTCCGGGCGGTCAGAACCGGTTCCGCCCTTGAGCTCTTCGACGCCGAGCATGCGGCGCACGCCCGCGAAGTCAGGAGACTGCACGAGAAGCTCTTCTACCGCCCGCTGTTGCAAGCGGTCGCTCGCGTTCCCGGCGAGGATCTGCGGATGTCGCCGGCGGCGGCGCGGGGTCGGCTGAGCGCCCTCGGGTACGCCGATCCCGACGGCGGGCTGCGACACATAGAGGCACTCACCGCGGGGGTGAGCCGGAAGGCGGCGATGCAGCGGTTGCTGCTGCCCGCGATGTTGCGCATCTTCGCCGACTCACCGGCGCCCGACGCTGGATTGCTGGCCTACCGGCAGGTGTCCGAGCAGCTCGGCAACAGCCCCTGGTATCTGCGGCTGCTGCGCGACGAGGGGCAGGCGGCCGAGCGGCTTGCCACGTTGCTCGGGTCGAGCCGCTACGTGGCCGACCTGATCGGCCGGGCACCCGAGGCGTTGCGGTTGCTGGCCCACGACGAGGAACTCCTCCCGCGGCCCGCTGCGGCGCTCGTGTCCGCGATGCGTTCGACGACCGCGCGGCACACCGGGTCCGGCGCCGCGGTGCCCGTCGTACGTGGTTTGCGCCGCCACGAGCTGCTGCGCATCGCCTGCGCCGATCTGCTCGATCGCTGCGATGTGGAAGACGTGGGTACAGCGCTGTCTGCCGTCGCGGCGGCCACGCTGCAGGCGGCATTGGACGTGGCAGTGCGGGAGGTCGTCGGTGGGGCGTTGCCGACCCGCATTGCGGTGATCGCTCTCGGCCGGCTGGGGGGCGGTGAACTCGGTTACGGCTCGGACGCCGACGTGATGTTCGTGCACGACCCGCTGCCGGGCGTCGGGGAGCAGGAGGCGGGTGACGCGGCGCATGCGGTGGCCGAGGAGCTGCGCCGACTTCTCGCCGCACCCGCCCCCGACCCGCCGCTGCTCGTGGACGCCGGGTTGCGGCCGGAGGGTCGTAACGGTCCGTTGGTACGAAGCCTCGCGTCGTACCGCGAGTACTACGCGCGATGGTCCTCGGTCTGGGAGTCGCAGGCGCTGCTGCGCGCTGTACCGGTAGCCGGCGACGACGAGCTCGGCCGGCGGTTCATCGACCTGATCGACCCGCTCCGGTATCCGGCCGCGGGGCTCAGCGCGGCCGATGCCACCGAGATCCGCCGGATCAAGGCGCGCATCGACGCGGAGCGGCTGCCCCGAGGTGCCGATCCCGCGACGCACACCAAGCTCGGTCGCGGTGGGCTCGGTGACGTCGAGTGGACGGCGCAGCTGCTGCAGCTGCAGCACGCGGCGCGAGTTCCGGGGCTGCGCACGACATCGACACTGGCGGCACTGCGAGCGGCGGCCGACGCCGACCTGCTGCAGCCTGACCAGGCCGCGGCCCTGGAGGCGGCCTGGCGCTTCGCCACCCGCTGCCGCAACGCGATCATGCTGGTCCGCGGGCGGGCTGGTGACCAGCTTCCCCGCAGCGGTCGCGACCTGGTCGGCGTCGCCCGCGCCGTCGGCTATCCGCCGGGCCGCGACCCCGGCGTGTTCCTGGACGACTACCGCCGGGCGGCCCGCCGTGCCCGCGGTGTGGTCGAGAAGGTCTTCTACGCCTGAGCCGCCGGGCGCCGTGCTGACCGCCAGCCGGCGGCGGCCGATTCCCGGGCACGGTCGGGGTGTCGCCGAAACCCACGAACGCAGCGGCCGCCATGTTCGGCAGGTGCAGCCCCAGTGCATCGTCGTCCAAGGCGCCGGTCAGCACGAGCATCACCATGCCGTGCGTCATGCCCCACAGCTGAATCGCCGCCGACGTCGGGTCCGCCGAGGAGTCGCCACCTGTACGCGGACGGTGTACCTGTCGGGCCAGGTGGCGAGGAATGCCGCGGGGGAGGCGGTGGGACCGGGGGATCTCGCGGCCCAGGTCGAGCAGGCCTTCGTGAACGTGGGGACCGCGCTGGCCGCCGTCGGCGGCAGTTTCGACGACGTCTGTAAGCTCACGCTCTACCTCGTTGACTGGACGAGGGACAAGTTGCCGGCGCTCGGTGAAGGCGTCGGCAAGGCCGCCGGGCGGCTAGGTGTCGACCCGAGAAGCCCACGACATGGATCGGCGTCGCCGCCCTCGGCGAACCCGACCTGCTCGTCGAGGTCGAAGCAATCGCTGTCCTGCCCTGAGCCATGAGGCGGACGCGCTTAGGGTGCCGAGATGACTCGCTACGTGATCGACGCCCCCACCCTCCTGCACCTCGTTGCCAAGGGTGTCCAGGTCAGTCCGAAGCATCAGATCGTTGCCCCGAACCTCATTCGCTCCCAGGCGCTATCGCTGCTGCTGGAGGCCGTACGCAAGGGTGACCTCACCGAGGAGGCGGCGCTTGCGCACCACGAACGTCTCACTGAGCTGAAGATGCGACTGCTCGGCGACCGCGTCTCGCGGCGTACCGCCTGGAAGATCGCACGCGAGCAGGGCTGGGAGACGACGTACGACGCGGAGTACCTCGCCGTCACCAGACTGCAGGCTGAAGCCCTTGTCACCGTCGATCCCGCGCTGGCGGCAAAGGCCAAGGACGTCGTGCCACTGGCGCGCTTCGAGGACCTCTCTGCCGACTGATGTCGTACGGAGGGGGCCTGGTCCTCGCGCCTTCTCACCACAGACGAGGCTGACGCTTTCTGCCGCGCCGCCACCGCCCAGGTCATGTGCGCGAGCGCGGCTCGGTCGACTTCGTGGTGGGACTGCTCCCAAGCGCGCAGCAGGACTTCCCTGGAGCACGAAGCCGCCAGCCAGGACCGATCGCCGCAACGGGATCAGTTCGCGGGGTGGTAGCAGCGAGCTCCGGATGACGGCCGTCAAGAGCGCCGAGGCGGACGGCGAAGACGATGTCAAACGTCTCATCCTCGGGCAGCAGGATGAAATCCTCGGCCGCAACACGGCGGAAGAGCAAGCGCCCCGTGGCCACATGGTCGACCGAAGAAGCATGGGCTTGAGCGATGGGGTTCGCGGTCTGAACCGACACATCGATTCTCGTTGGTCTGCGGGTGCACCGCCGCTCCGGTCGCAGGCGGACGGGGGCTGGTCCGCCCGGCGACATCGCTGTTGAGATCGACCCGCGCAACGGCGTGTTCCGCTATTCGGGCAACACCGCACTTCCCCAAGCTGAGGAACCTCTACGAACTACTGGTAGACGTTGCGTTTGTCGCGACGGGTTCACGGGCCGGCTCGCGACGGTGTCGTCGCTCCGTTGGGATGGGACTAGTTGGCGACGAGCGCCGGCCGACCGTGTAGGTCTCGCCGATCGAGGGCATCCAGCAACGCGGTCGCCAGATCGCCGTACGTGATGCTTCGAGGCCTGGCGAGCCTTCCGCTGACCGCCACGCGGTACGAGCCGGTCGCCGGCCTGTTGACGATGCGAGGCGGTCGGAGTGAGACCCAGTCGACGGGGCTGGCGTCCAAGAGGGCCTCCATCCGGCGCATGTCTTCGTACGTGGCACCGAACAAGCGCTCCAGGACTGGCATCAGCACCCTCCGCTCCAGGAACGTTCGCTCGCTGCGCGGAGCGACAGGAGCCGCCGACACCACTGCGACCGTACAGATCCCGTTGGCCCGCATGGCCTTGAGAATGTTCGAGATCCCTACGGAATAGAGGACGGTCGGTTCTCTCGACGCTCCGACCCCGAGTGTCGACACGACAGCATCGGCCCCTGGGAGCACGTGGAGAACGGAGTCGCCGTCGAGCACATCAGCAGCGACTGACACCAGGTTCTGGTGACGCAGAGCCAGCCTTGCAGGTTGACGCGCCAACGCTGTCACATGGTGTCCGCGGGCAAGGGCCTGTGTCACGACGTGCTTTCCGGTGCGCCCGGTCGCTCCGACCACGGCGATTCTCATGGCTCTCCTACCTGATTAAGCATGCTGGATGACTGTCACCATAGATGACAATCATGCGCCGTGCGTAGGCTGTCGCTGCGTGAGCAAACAACAGCCGAGCTCGTACGCCGAGTCGCTGGCCTTTCTGCTGTCTCAAGTAGGCGCCCGGTCGGCGCAGATCTTCGCCGAGCGATTGGCCGCCCTGGGTGTGTCCCCGCGCGCGTACGGAGTGCTGAGCAACCTGGTCAACCCGGCCAGTCGGACCCAGCAACAGCTGGCGGACACCCTTGGTATCCACCGCAACAACATGGTGACCTTGATCGACGAGCTGGAGACCGCGGGCTGGCTTCGCCGGCATCGCAGCGTGCAGGATCGCCGCGCCTTCGACATCCGCCTGACCAGAACAGGCAGGACGTTGGTTGCCCGCGTCGACAAGTTCATGCCCGCGCTGGAGGACGAGGTGGGACACGGTCTCAGCGAGAGCGACCGGCAAACGCTGGTCGGCCTACTGAGGCAAGTCGCGCAGCAACTCGACCTCACCCCGGGAGTGCACCCGTACCTGCGCCTCCCCTCGCGCTAGCCCACAACAGCTCGCGATCGGCGGGGATACTCCGGACGAAGGAGCATTGTGCGCACTCTCATGACCGACCTGGGACTCGTCGAGTCACCGCGCTGGCACGACGGGCGGCTGTGGTTCGCCGACTGGATAGCCGGGCAGGTCGTCGCGCTCGGCACCGACGGGCTGAGCCAGATCATGATCCGGCACGAGTCGCTGCCGTTGTGCTTCGACTTCCTTCCCGACGGCACACCGCTGATCGTTTCGGGGCCGCAAAAGGCTCTGTTGCGGCAATCAGCCGATGGATCGCTCGTGACCTACGCCGATCTGTCCGCGCTGTCGGACTACGGCGGGAATGACATCGTCGTCGACGGCCGCGGCAACGCCTACGTCAACAACGTCAACTACGACGCCAGGGCCGGGTCACCCTCAAGCGGTGACGTCGCCCCGGGCTTCGTCGCCCTGGTCAGCCCAGCCGGCGAAGCGCAGGTCGTTGCGCAGGATCTGGCTTTCCCGAACGGGATGGCGGTGACACCGGACAACGGCACCCTCCTGGTCGCGGAGTCTCATCGCAACCGGCTCACGGCATTCGACATCAGGGGCGACGGGACGCTGGCGGATAGGCGCGTCTGGGCCGAGTTTGGATCAGGAGCGCCCGACGGCATCTGCATCGATGCCGAGGCGGCGGTCTGGTACGCCGACGTACCGAACCAGCGCTGCGTCCGCGTGCGCGAAGGCGGCGAGGTGCTGCAGACGGTCGATCTGGACCGAGGCGCCTTCGCCTGCATGCTCGGCGGCGCCGACGGGATGACCCTGTTCATCGTTGCCGCACGGTGGGCCGGCATGGCGAGCATGGCCGGAGACGTTCCCTGGGACGGGCAGGTCGTTAGTACGGCGGTGTCCACACCGGGCGCGGGGTGGCCGGCGCGCAGCTAGGACCTGCCTGTCATGGCCAGTTTGGTCGCGTACCGCAAACGTTCGAAACGGCGAGCCTTGGCCATCGGCGGTGCCGGGGCAAGGAGGCAGGCTGTCCGGCATGACAGGATCGGATCCGAAGGCGGATCTTCACTGTTGCCTGCAGGCCGCCCGCGAGGCTCTGCTGTGGAAGCTGGACGGGGTTTCGGAGTACGACGTACGTCGCCCCTGACACCGACGGGCACCAATCTGCTCGGGCTGATAAAGCACGTGGCCAGTGTCGAGCCGGGATACCTCGGCGACACCTTCGGCCGGCCTTTCGGCGAGCCGCCGCCCTGGCTGTCTGACGGTGCCGAACCCAACGCGGACATGTGGGCAACCGCCGATGAGTCGCCTGAGCAGATCGTGGGCTGTATCACCGGGTGTGGGCACACTCGGACACCACGATCGACACGCTGGCGCTGGAGGCGGTCGGCCACGTGCCGTGGTGGCCGGAGGAACACAGCGAGGTGACTTTGCACCGGATCCTGGTGCACATGATCGTCGAGACCGATCGGCACGCCGGGCATGCGGACATCGTCCGGGAGCTGATCGACGGCGCCGCCGGGCTGCGAGACGGCAACGACAACATGCCGCCCGGCGATCAGGCGTGGTGGGAGACCTACCGCAGCCGGCTCGAGCGCGTGGCGCAGGAGGCCGGCCAGCACTGACGCGTCCCACGTCGGCGCAGCCGTGGGCGAAGGTCTTGTGGTCGTCGTCGAGGCCGACGGGCGAGTTGTCGGTTTACAGCCGGATGTCGTTCGGTTAGAGACGCGTCGCAGTCTGGACGAGGCCGGCGACGGCTCTGGACCGGCTGTGCGGCGGCCATGCAATGACCGTCGTGACCATCGGCGCGTCCAGCACCGGCACGGCGGAGACGTCGCCGCGCAGCTGGGCTCGGCACGAGTCCGGCAGGACCGCCGCAGCGCGGCCGAGCGCGATCAGCTGCAACAACTGCGCATGGTCGCGGACCTGCGGACCGGGGCCGTCTGGGTACTTGCCGTCGGAGCCGGGCCAGCGCGGCATGGGCAGGCCGGACAGCTCGGTGACCTCGGCCAGCCGCACGGACGTCCGGTCGGTGAGGGCGTGCCCGGCCGGCAGAACCACGACCTGGCCCTCCGTGCACAGCTCCTCGGTGTCGAGCCCGACCGTGGCGTCGAACGGCCGGTGCAGCAGCGCCACGTCGGCCCTGCCGTCGCGCAGCAGCCGCTCCTGCTCGCCGATCCCGCACAGGAGCACGTCGACGGTGACAGCACCGGGTTCGGCGGCGTAGGCGTCGAGCAGTTTGGACAGCAGCTCGCTGGAGGCGCCGGCCTTCGTGGCGAGCACCACGCCGGCGTGGCCGGTCGCGGCCAGGGCAGCGCGACGGACGCGGCGCTC
>JACCXW010000299.1 GCA_013696785.1 Geodermatophilaceae bacterium
GCAGCGACCGTGAGCGTTCCCACTGCGACGAGCGCGGCGAGCAGGACCGGCAACCGACTGCGACGACGGTGCGAGCCCGAACGCCGCCGGCGCAGGGGGATGGCTCCAGCCGCCGGCGGTCCCGAGACAGCCCACGGCTCCGGCCGGCCCGGAGCTGCTGTCGCACGGGCAGCCACCAGCGGCGAGGCCGCCGCTGCGCGCAGCATCAACCGCGTCGTCTCCGCCGACAACCGCAGCACGATGTTCTTGGCCAGCAGACCGCGCAGGACCGGAGCGAGCGGCCCGCCCGGGAGCGCGGGTTCTTCGGTCAGCACGGCCTGCATCGTGGCCATGGAGTCGGCGCGGACGAACGGCGATCGGCCGTCGTACGCCGCGAAGATCAGGCAGCCGAGAGCCCACAGGTCCGTTGCTGCTGTGGCCGGGCCACCGGCAGCCCGTTCGGGGGCGAGATAGCCCGGAGATCCGATGACGAGTCCGGTCGCTGTGATCGACGGATCGCCATCCACCGCGGCGATGCCGAAGTCGGTCAGGACAGCGCTCCCGTCCGGCCGGATCAATACATTGGACGGCTTGACATCTCGGTGCAGGACGCCACCGGAGTGCGCGGTCGTCAGCGCTTCGAGAATTTGCTGGGCTATCCGGATCACCTGAGCGGCAGGGAGCCTGCCGCGCTCCTGAATCAGGTCCGAGAGCGATCGGCCGGGCACCCGCTCCATCACGATCCAGAGCTCGCCGTCCTCCTCGACGACGTCGAACACGTGGACGGCGTACGGGCAGTCGATCCGAGCTGCCGCGCGAGCCTCGCGGAGGCTCCGTTCGCGGATCTCGGCGCGCTGTTCGGGGGTATTGGCGGCCGGCAGGACGACCTGCTTGATAGCCACGTCCCTTCCCAGAACGGCGTCATGCGCGGCCCACACCGCACCCATCCCGCCGTTCCCGAGCCGCTCCTGCAGCCGGTACCGACTTCCCACTAGTCGGTGCCCGTGAGCCTTCGCGTCCATGCCTTGTATACGACGCCGGTGCGGCTCGTGCTCACCCGGCCGCAGGAAAACTCAGCGGTTCAGTCCAGTGCGCGCAGCAGGGGCAGGACGTGCTCGCCGAACTGGGTAAGGAAGCGACCCTGATCCTCGCCCGGGCCATGAAAGACCAGGTGCGTGAAGCCGGCGTCGACGTACGGCCGGATCTTCTCGAGGGCCTCGTGCGGGTCGGAGGCGACGATCCAGCGGCTGGCGACCTGCTCGATCGGGAGCGCGTCGGCGGCCCGCTCCATGGCGATCGGGTCTTCCAGGCCGGACTTCTGCTCAGCGGTCAATGCGAGGGGAGCCCAGAACCGGCAGTTGTCCGTCGCCCGTTCCTCGTCCAGATCGAAGGACAGCTTGATCTCGATCATCCTGTCGATGGAGTCGACCGACCGGCCCGCGGCCTCCAGTCCCTCGGCGACCGCCGGCAGCAGCTTGTCGGTGTACAGGTCCATCCCTTTACCGCTGGTGCAGATGAACCCGTCACCCGTCCGCCCGGCGTAACGCGCGACGACCGGTCCGCCGGCCGCGACGTAGATGGGCACAGGCTCGTCCGGCCGGTCGTAGACCGTCGCGTCGACGGTCGTGAAGTAGTCGCCGACGTGGCTGACCCGTTCAGATGTCCACAGCTCACGGATCAGGCCCACCGCCTCACGCAGCCGGGCAAGGCGTTCCTTGAATGGCGGCCAGGCGGCTCCGGTCACCACCACCTCGTTCAACGCCTCGCCGGTGCCGACGCCCAACATGACCCGGCCCGGGAACAGGCAGCCCATCGTGGCGAACGCCTGCGCTATCACGGCCGGCTGGTAGCGGAAGGTCGGCGTCAGGACGCTGGTGCCCAAGATGACCCGAGACGTCCGCTCACCCACCGCACTCATCCATGCGATGGAAAAGGGCGCGTGCCCGCCGACGTGCCGCCACGGCTGGAAGTGGTCGCTGATGAGAACGCTGTCCAACCCGATCTCCTCGGCCTGTACGGCGTAGTCCAGCAACCGGCGCGGACCGAACTGCTCGGCCGATGCCTTGTAGCCGATCTTCATGCGTGGCAACCCGTCGTCAGGTGAAATTCCGCAACCGCAGGCTATTCGTGACGACGAACAGCGAGGACATCACCATCGCCGCGCCGGCGAGCAGCGGGTTCAGCAGTCCGACGGCGGCCACCGGGATCAGGACGACGTTGTAGGCGAACGCCCAGAACAGGTTGCCCTTGATGGTGCCCAGGGTCCGCCGCGCGAGCCGGATGGCGTCGACCGCGGCGTCACGTCGGCAATCACCTCGTCGATGCCGACCTCCGCAGCGACGGCGGTGGCAGCACCGGCGTTGTCGCCCGTGAGCAGGACCGGCCGAAGCCCCAACCCGCGCAGCCGGCGTACCGCCTCGGCGGCCCGGCGTACGGCGTCGTACTCCTCGGTGGGCTTCCAGTCCTCGAAAAGGGCCGGCTTGCCGACGCGGACCTCGCGCGCCCTTCGACTACCCGACCGCGCCGAGACCCTCGCGATTGGCACAGCCGGTGACCGCTGGCAACGGGCC
>JACCXW010000320.1 GCA_013696785.1 Geodermatophilaceae bacterium
GCCAGGCGGCGCTCGGCAGCCGGGCGGTCCGGGCGGCGGAGTCCTGTAGCTCGGCGGCGTCATCGGCCGTCGTGCGGACCGCGGGCATGGCTGCCCGGACCGCCGCGACGGGCGCGGTGAGCTCGAGAGCCCAGCCGGTGGCCAGCAGCTGCGCCGCCTCGACCGAGCGGGAGGTCGCGCCCAGCAATGCCGCCGACCCGGCCAGTCGGGCCCGCAGCACGAGGACATCGCGGGCGTGCGGGTAGGGCGCCCGGGGTTCGGCGTACAGGTCGTCGCCGTCGTCCCAGATCGCGACGAGCCCGAGGTCGGCCACCGGCGCGTACGCCGCCGCTCGGGTCCCGGCCACGACGCGCACCTGCGACCGGCTGATCCGCAGCCAGTTCCGGTACCGCTTGGCCGGGCCGGTTTCGGCCGACAGCGTGACATGTCTGCTCACCCCAAGCGCCACAGAGAGGGCCGCGTCGACCCGGGCGAGATCCCGCCGGTCCGGGACCAGGAGGAGGGCCCCCTTACCGCCGGCCGCGGTGGCCCGGGCGGCCTCGGCCAGCCGTGCCGGCCAGTCCTCGCCCGGCAGCGCCGTCCACACCGCCCGCGGCGCCCGGCCGTCCCGCAACGCCGACAGGAACGTGGGTCCGGCGGAGTAGGCAGACCAGCCGTCAACTGACCCCGGCTCCGGCGGCGATGGTGGATCCGCGCCCGGCTCGGCCTCGGTCCGGGCATGCCGTGGCGGCACCGCCAGCCGCAGCACGTCTGACAGCGAGCCGCCCCAGTGATCGGCCACCGCCCGGGCCAGTCGGGCGACCTCAGGGCCGAGCACCACCTCGGGTGACACGATCCGGTCGAGGTAGGCAAGCCGGCCGCCGTGCTCGCTGGCCGCCAGCCGCTCGAGGATGAACCCGTCCACGAGCCGCCCGGAGAACCGCACGCGCGCCCGCACCCCCGGCCGGGCGACCTCGGCCAGGTGGGCCGGCACGAGATAGTCGAAGAGTCGGTCGAGGTGGGCCAGCGGTACGTCGACGGCGAGCCGGGCGATCGGGTCGGTGGCGGCCGGCTCGTGCTGCGCCGTCCGGGTCACCGCATGATCATGAGGCGGACACGCCGCGACACACCGACGGATCGCCTCACGATCACCGAGGTCAGGCGCCTGCCGCCGTACGCAGGGCGTCGGCGCGGTCGGTCAGCTCCCAGGTGAAGCCGTCGCCCTCGCGGCCGAAGTGCCCGTATGCCGAGGTGGCTGCGTAGATGGGCCGAAGCAGGTTCAGGTCACGGATGATGGCGCCCGGGCGTAGGTCGAACACCTCGGTGACCGCCTTGCTGATCGAGTCCAGCGGCACCGACTCGGTGCCGAAGCAGTCCACGAACAGCCCTACGGGCTCGGCCTTGCCGATGGCGTAGGCGACCTGGACCTCGCAGACCCTGGCCAGCTTGGCCGCCACGACGTTCTTGGCCACCCACCGCATGGCGTACGCCGCCGAACGGTCCACCTTCGACGGGTCCTTGCCGGAGAACGCGCCGCCGCCGTGGCGGGCCATCCCGCCGTAGGTGTCGACGATGATCTTGCGGCCGGTCAGCCCGGCGTCGCCCATCGGGCCGCCGATGACGAACTTGCCGGTGGGGTTGACGAGCAGCCGGTAGTCGTCGGACTCCAGGCCCAGCGCGACCAGTTCGGGCGCCACCACGTGCTCGGCGATGTCCGGCGCGAGCAGGGTGTCCAGGTCGATGTCCTCGGCGTGTTGCGAACTGACGACCACGGTGTCGAGGCGGACCGGCCGGCCGTCGATGTACTCGATGGTCACCTGGGTCTTGCCGTCGGGCCGCAGGTAGGGCACGGTCCCGTCCTTGCGCACGGCAGCCAGCCGCCGCGCCAGCCGGTGGGCCAGCGCGATGGGCAGCGGCATCAGCTCGGGGGTCTCGTCGCAGGCGTAGCCGAACATGAGCCCCTGGTCACCGGCCCCCTGGCGGGCGATCGCCGCCTCCTCCTCGTCACGCTGGGAGCCGCCGCCGACCCGCGACTCGTAGGAGGTGTCGACGCCCTGGGCGATGTCCGGAGACTGCGAGCCGATGGACACGCTGACCCCACAGGAATGCCCGTCGAAACCCTTCTGCGAGGAGTCGTAGCCGATCTGGAGGATCTTCTTGCGCACGATGGCTGGGATGTCGGCATACGTCGCCGTCGTCACCTCGCCGGCGATGTGGACCTGCCCGGTGGTGATCAACGTCTCCACCGCCACCCTGCTGCGCGGGTCGTCGGTCAGCATCGCGTCGAGAATCGAGTCGCTGATGGCGTCGGCGATCTTGTCGGGATGGCCCTCGGTGACGGACTCAGAGGTGAACAGACGTCGAGACACGGTGCTCCTGCCGATGAGATTGCGGGACTGTCGCGAGTCTAGCGAGCCGGCTGAGCGAGACGCGCCGAAACCACGTCCCACACCGCGGCTGCCAGCTGCGTCTTGAGTCCGTGTGCCACGTCGACCTCGGTCCCGTCCGCGGACAGGATGACGGCCTCGTTGGTACCGACCTCGAACGCCTTGCCGGCTCCGACTGCATTCACGACGAGCAGATCAGCGCCCTTACGGGCGAGCTTGTCCCGGCCGTGCGTCATGACGTCGCCGTCGGCATCGCCGGTCTCGGCGGCGAACCCGACGATCACCTGCCCGGTGCGCCGGTCCCGGACCAGCTCGGTGAGGATGTCGGGATTGCGAACCAGTACGACGGGGTTCGGCTCACGGCCGTCCTTCTTGATCTTGTGCTGCTGGGTGTCCCGAGGCCGGAAGTCCGCCACCGCTGCAGCCATCACGACGACGTCCGCGTCCGAGGCCGCGGCCAGCATCGCCTCGTGCAGCTGCGCGGCCGTGCCCACCCGGGTGACCTGCACTCCCGACGGATCGGGCAGCTCGACGCTCGCCGCGACCACTGCCACGGTGGCACCGCGAGCCGCGGCCACCTGTGCGAGCGCCCAGCCCTGCCGGCCGCTGGAGCGGTTGCCGAGGAAGCGCACTGGGTCGAGGGGCTCGCGGGTACCACCGGCGCTGATCAGGACACGGACCCCCGACATGTCGCGGGGCAATGCGTCAGGACGGGCCAGCAGCAGCAGTGCCAGGTCTGCGATCTGGGAGGGGTCGGGCATCCGGCCCGGCCCGGAATCCGTCCCGGTCAACCTGCCGACGGCCGGGTCCATGACGATCCCGCCGCGCCGACGCAGGGTGCCCACGTTGTCCCGGGTGGCCGGGTGCTCCCACATCTCGGTGTGCATGGCAGGGGCGTAGAGCACCGGGCAGCGGGCGGTGAGCAGCGTCGCGGTGAGCAGGTCGTCGGCCCGCCCTTGAGCGGCCTTCGCCAGCAGGTCGGCGGTCGCCGGAGCGACGGCGATCAGGTCGGCGGTCCGGCCGAGTGCGACGTGGGGCACGTCGGGAACATCCGTCCACACGTCGGTGGCCACGGAGTGCCCCGACAGCGCTTCCCAGGTAGCGGTTCCGACGAAATGCAGCGCCGACGAGGTAGGAACGGGTTGGACGTCGTGGCCGGATTCGGTGAGCAGCCGCAACAGCTCACAGACTTTGTATGCCGCGATCCCGCCACCGACACCGAGCACGACCCGGCGCGGTTCGGTCACGGCCCGGTCATCCGGACTTCGGCCGGAGCCCGGTCTAGACGTCGACTTCCTCGTGGGTCAGCAAGCCCTCGTTGATCTCGCGCAGCGCGATGGACAGCGCCTTCTCCTGCGGTGCGGTCGCGACCAGCGGGCCGACGTATTCCAGCAGGCCTTCGCCGAGTTGGCTGTAGTAGGCATTGATCTGCCGGGCGCGCTTGGCCGCGAAGATAACCAGGGCGTACTTGGAGCTGGTCCGGTCCAGCAGCTCATCGATCGGCGGGTTGGTGATTCCCTCGGGGACGGCGGCTACTCCGGACACAGAAACCAGCTCTCTCAGTTCGTTGCGAGGCGTATGGACAGTCCCTTGCGCCTCGGCGGCGGGAAGTGCCTCGGCGCTCAACCCGGCCGTTGGCGGGGATGTCGGACCAACTGTACCAATTCCTCGGCCGCACGGCCGACATCGTCGTTGCAGACGACGACATCGAATTCGCCTCGAGCGGCGAGTTCCACCCGCGCCTGCGCCAGCCGGGCCGCGATCACATCGGCGGGTTCGGTGCCGCGCTGCACCAGCCGGCGTTCCAGTTCCGCCCAGCTCGGTGACGTCAGGAAGACCAGTTGGGCCTCGGGCATCGCGGCCCGGATCTGCCGGGCGCCCTGCAGTTCGATCTCCAGCAACGCCGGCAGGCCGTCAGCGAGGGTGCTGAGAACCGGCTCGCGCGGAGTGCCGTAGCGGTATCCGGCAAAATTCGCCCATTCCAGCAGCGCCCCCTCCTCGGCCATCGCAGCGAAGTCGGCATCGCTGGTGAAGAAGTACTGGACCCCGTGACGCTCACCTGGCCGCGGCGGCCGGGTGGTGGCCGAGACTGACACCCAGACGTCGGGATACCGGCGGCGCAAAGCCGCGACGACGGTTCCCTTGCCGACACCGGACGGCCCGGAGACGACCGTGAGTCGGGACTGATCCGAGGATCGGCGAGGACTCACGACGGCGTCATGCGGCGGTGGACCCGCTGCCGCTCAGGCCGGGTCGGAACTGAATTCGCGCTCCAGGGCCTTGCGCTGATTGGCTCCGAGCCCGCGAACCCTTCGGGTAGGTGAGATCTCCAGCCGTTCCATGATCTTCTGCGCCCTTGCCTTGCCGAGGCCGGGAAGAGCCTCCAATACGGCGGAGACACGCATCTTCCCCACGACAGTGTCGGTCTCGCCTACCCGCAGCACATCCGCCACGCTCAGTTCCTGCCGCTTCAGGCGGTCCTTGACATCGGCCCGAGCCCTCCTGGCGGCGGCTGCCTTCTGCAAAGCATCGGCGCGCTGTTCAGCAGTGAGTTCGGGCAGGGGCACTGGGGCCACCTCACGTCGTGGAGGGCACGGTCGGGCTGACTGTGACGAAACTCCGAACCTAGCGAGCCACGGCGAACCGCTGCAACGGCTAGGCCGTCAGCGACGTGAGTTCATCGTGTATGCGATCGACGGCGGCACGCAGGGACGCCACGCCGGGTCCTCGGTTAAGCACGTCCCGCGACGTGCTCGGGAGGACGTCGGGCGACGCGGATCCGAACAATGCCCGGAGCTGGTCCGGCGTTGCGCCCTGGGCCCCCAGTCCCGGTGCCAGGATCGGTCCGTTCAGACCGGCGAAGACGTGCCCGGTCTGTCCGATCGTCGCGCCCACGACGACACCGACCGAGCCCATCGGGTCGTGCCCCGCGTTGGCACGCGCAGCCGCTTCGAGGATCTCCTGGGCCACCGTGGAACCGGACGCGGTCCGCGCGTGCTGCACCTGACGGCCCTCCGGGTTCGACGTCAGGGCCAGCACGAAGACACCACGGTCCTGCTCGACCGCCACATCCAGCAGGGGCTGCAGCGAGCCGAACCCGAGATACGGGCTGGCGGTAATGGCGTCCGCGGCCAGCGGACTCGCCGGATCGAGGTACGCCGACGCGTAGGCAGCCACGGTGCTGCCGATGTCACCGCGCTTGACGTCCAGGAGGGAGATCGCGCCGGCCTCACGGATGGCGAGCAGCGTCCACTCCAGTACGGCGATGCCGGCGCTGCCGAACCGCTCGAAGAACGCCGACTGCGGTTTGAGGACGGCGACCCGCTCGCCCAACGCCTCGACGACGGTTGCGCAGAACCGCTGCAGCCCGACGGCGTCCACGCTCAGGTCCCAGGCGGAGAGCAGCCCCGGATGCGGGTCGATGCCGACACACAGTGGCCCGCGCGCGTCCATGGCCCCGCGCAGCCGAGCCCCGAACGTCATCGCTGCGGCTCGCGATGCGCAGCGCCCACCACGTCGGACAGGCGCCGGACACCGCGCCGGGTGAGTTCCGCGCGCAGTTCCGACAGCACCCGGGTCGGCGCGGACGGGTCGTGGAACACCGCCGTACCCACGGAGACCGCGCTGGCGCCGGCCAGTAGGAACTGCAGCGCGTCCAGGCCGGTCAGGATCCCACCCATCCCGAGGATCGGTACGTCGGGCAGCGCGGCATGGACCTGCCACACGCAGCGCACCGCCACCGGCCGGATCGCCGGGCCGGACAGCCCGCCGGTGACCCCGGCCAGCACCGGTCGCATCGTCTCGGTGTCGATCAGCATGCCGAGCAGGGTGTTGATCATCGACAGCCCGTCCGCGCCGGCGTCGACGCAGGACTGCGCGATCGCGACGATGTCGGTGACATCCGGCGACAGCTTCGCGAACACCGGCACGCCGTTCGCCTCGGCCTTGACGGCGCGCACCACGTCGGCCGCCGCCAGCGGATCGCAGGCGAACACCTGCCCCCGGGAGGCGACATTGGGGCAGGAGATGTTGACCTCGAGCAGGACGAGCGCGGGCACCCCGACCAGGCGGCGGGCCAGCTCGGCGAATTCCTCGACGGTGCCGCCGGCGATGCTGACGACCGCGCGCGCGCCGCGCTCGGCCAGCCACGGCAGATCGTGCTCCAGGAACGCGTCGATACCGGGTCCCTGCAAGCCGATCGAGTTGAGCATCCCGCTCGGCGTCTCGGCCATCCGCGGCGTCGCCCGTCCGGAGCGCGGCCGGAGCATCACCGACTTCGTGACCACGGCTCCCAGGTCGGACACGTCCATGAACGGCGCCAGCTCCCGGCCCGCTGCCGAACAGCCTGACGCGGTCAGTACCGGGTTCGGCAAGGTGACGCCTGCCAGCGTGGTCGCCAGGTCCACCCGCTGGCCGGCTTCGCCATGATCATGAGTGTGAGTTCCGGGGATTTCCCCGATCCCACACTCATGATCATGGATCGTCACCGGGTTCATCAGTGCGCTCCCATGGCACCGGCGCCCACGACGTCCGCTGGAAGGCTGCCCACGTCCTTCCACCGGACCCGCTCGGCGTCGAAGACCGGCCCCTCGACACAGCTGCGCACCATCCGGGAGCGGCCGTCGACGCCGACGACCGGAAGCACGCACGTCATGCACACCCCGATCCCGCAAGCCATGGACTCCTCCACCGCGACCTGGCAGGGCACGTCGTACACCGCCGCCATCTCCCCGACTGCCCGCAGCATCGCCATCGGCCCGCAGGCGTAGACCGACGTGGCACCGGGTGACCCGAGTAATGCGGGCACAGCGTCGGTCACCAGCCCGCGCACACCCGCCGACCCGTCGTCGGTCGTCACGGCTACCGAATCTGCGACGTCACGTGCCTCGTCGATACCGAACAGCCGATCCGCACTGCCCGCACCGACGACGATGTGCACCGCCGAGCCCGCGGCGCGCAACCGTCGCGCCAGGTCGAACATCGGCGCGCTGCCGTAGCCACCGGCGACCAGCACGGCGGTGCCGGGCTCAGCGGGGAGTGTGAACGGGCGGCCCAGCGGACCGACCACGTCCAGCGGCGTACCGGCCCCTACCCGGACGAGCCAGGCGGTTCCCCGGCCGTGCTCGGCCACGACGATCTGGATCCGGCCGGTGGACGGATCGGCGGTGTAAAGCGCGAAGGAGCGCCGCAGCAGCATCGCCGTGTCCGGACCCCCGACGGCCACGGCAACGAACTGCCCTGGCTCTACAGCGGCCGCAATCGCCGGGGCGTCGAGAGTGATCAGGAAGTACGCGCCGACCGGCTCCACGGAGACGACCCGTGCCTTTACCTGGCTCCCCGTCACGTCCCGGTCTCCCAGTGCGCCCGTAGCCTCGCATGCAGCTGCTGCAGCGGGTGTACGCCGACCCGTCCGTTCAATTGCGCCTCGATGCCCTGCACGGCGGCGGCCGCGCCCTGAATCGTCGTGATGCAGGGGATGCCGACCGTCACGGCCGCAGTGCGGATCTCGTAGCCGTCCAGCCGTGGCCCGGAGTTGCCGAACGGCGTGTTGATCACCATCGCCACGTCACCGGCAAGGATCCGCTCGACGCAGTTGCCCGGCCCGTCGCTGAACTTACCGACCACCTGCGCGTCGACTCCGTTGCGCCGCAGCACCTGCGCCGTCCCGGCCGTCGCGAGGACGTCGAAGCCGAGGTCGGCCAGTCGCTTCACCGGGAAGATCGCCGACCGCTTGTCGCGGTTGGCGAGACTGACGAAGACGGTTCCAGACGTCGGGAGCGACCCGTACGCCGCGGTCTGGGATTTGGCGAACGCGGTGCCGAACACCGCGTCGATGCCCATGACCTCGCCGGTCGACTTCATCTCCGGTCCCAGCACGGTGTCCACGCCGTGGCCCTCGACGGTCCGGAATCGCTGGAACGGAAGCACCGCCTCCTTGACCGAGATCGGGGCGTCCCAGGGCAGATCGCCGCCGTCACCCGCAACCGGCAGCAGGCCCTCTGAGCGCAGCTCGGCCACCGTCGTACCGATCGCGATCCGGGCCGCGGCCTTGGCCAGCGGGACGGCGGTCGCCTTGGACACGAACGGCACCGTCCGCGACGCCCGCGGGTTGGCCTCGAGCACGTACAGGACGTCGTCCTTGAGGGCGTACTGGACGTTGAGCAGTCCGCGCACGCCGACCGCGGCGGCGATCCGCTCGGTGCACGCCCGGATCCGCGCGATCTCCCCCATCCCGAGGGTGATCGGCGGCAGCGCACACGCCGAATCGCCGGAGTGGATGCCGGCCTCTTCAATGTGTTCCATGACGCCGCCGAGATACAGCTCGACGCCGTCGTACAACGCGTCCACGTCGATCTCGATGGCATCTTCGAGGAAACGATCGACCAGCACCGGGTGCTCGGGGCTCACATCGGTGGCCTTGCCGATGTACGCCTCCAGCGCGGCGTCGTCGTACACGATCTCCATCCCGCGGCCGCCGAGGACGTAGGACGGACGGACCAGGACCGGGTAGCTGATGACCGCGGCGATGGCCACAGCTTCGGCGTACGACGTGGCGGTGCCGTTGCGCGGCGTCGGCAGGCCGTCCTCGGCGAGCAGTCGCCCGAAGGCGCCGCGTTCCTCAGCCACGTGGATGGCTTCCGGCTGAGTGCCGAGAATCGGTACGCCGGCGTCCTTAAGCCGCTGCGCCAGGCCAAGCGGCGTCTGCCCGCCGAGCTGGCAGATGACGCCAAGCACCTCGCCCGCTGCGCACTCCGCCTCGACCACCTCCAACACGTCCTCGAACGTCAGCGGCTCGAAGTACAGCCGGTCGGAGGTGTCGTAGTCGGTCGAGACGGTCTCGGGATTGCAGTTGACCATCACCGTCTCGACGCCGGCCTCGCGCAACGCGAGTGCAGCGTGCACGCACGAGTAGTCGAACTCGATGCCCTGCCCGATCCGGTTCGGTCCGCTGCCCAGGATCAGTACAGCAGGGCGATCCCGGGAGGCGACTTCGGTTTCCTCGTCGTAGGTGGAGTAGTGGTACGGCGTCGTTGCGGCGAACTCGGCCGCGCACGTGTCCACAGTCTTGAACACCGGTCGAACGCCGAGCCGCCAACGCAGGCTGCGGACGCCGTCCTCGCCGGCGAATTCCGGGCGCAGGGCAGCGATCTGTCGGTCGGAGCAGCCCGCCCGTTTCGCCCGGCGGAGCAGCGCAATGTCGAGCGACGGGGCGGTTTCGATGTCGGCGCGAAGCTCCACCAGCGAGGCGACCTGGTCGACGAACCAGGGGTCCCACCCGGACGCGGCGACGACGTCCGCGACGGTTGCTCCGAGCCGTAGCGCCCGCTCCACGTCGTACACCCGGCCGTCTCGCGGAGTCCTCAGCGAGTCCACTGTGGACTCGGCAGTCGCGTCCTCTGGGTCAGGCACGGTCCAGAACCCGGCGGTGCCGGTTTCCAGTGAGCGCAACACCTTCTGCAGCGCCTCGGTGAAGTTCCGACCGATCGCCATCGCCTCGCCCACGGACTTCATCGTCGTGGTGAGCTCGGTGTCCGCGCCGGGAAACTTCTCGAAGGCGAACCGCGGTGCCTTGACG
>JACCXW010000343.1 GCA_013696785.1 Geodermatophilaceae bacterium
GCGATGAGCTGGTGCAGGTGGTCGAGGGCGTCGGGGTCGGCGACCGGGTGGTCGTCCGCGGCGCCGACTCGGTGCGCGACGGCCAGAAGCTGCCGTCTCGGTGACCACCGCTGCCCTCGAGGCGCTCGACGTCTCCCGCAGCTACCAGCTCGACGGCGTCGCGGTCGAGGCGCTGCGCGGGGTCTCGGTGCGGATCGACCCCGGTGACTACGTGGCCGTGGTCGGGCCGTCCGGCTCGGGCAAGTCGACGCTGATGCACCTGCTCGGCGGCCTGGACCGGCCGACCGGCGGGGTGCTGCGGGTCGACGGCCGGGACGTGTCGACGCTGTCCGACGAGGCGCTGGCCGGCCTTCGCAACGCCGCCATCGGCTTCGTCTTCCAGTCCTTCCAGCTGCTGGCCCGTACGACGGCTGTCGACAACGTCGCCCTGCCGCTGGTCTACCGGGGAGTCAGCCGCGGCGAGCGTCGCCGGCGTGCGGTTGCCGCACTGGAGTCGGTCGGTCTCGGTCACCGGCTCGGCCACCGGCCCAACCAGCTCTCCGGTGGCGAGCAGCAGCGGGTGGCGATCGCCAGGGCGCTGGTCGGCGAGCCGCGGGTGGTCCTCGCCGACGAGCCCACCGGCAACCTCGACACCGCCAGCGGGGCGGAGGTGCTCGCGATCCTCGAGCGCCTCAACGCCGGCTCCGGGACGGCGGTCGTCCTGGTCACCCATGACCGGGACGTGGCTGCCCGCGCCCGTCGCCGGGTCTACGTGCGCGACGGCCGGTTGGTGGACGGTCCGGGATGAGGCTCGCGGAGGCGTTCCGGGTGGCGGTGGACGCCCTGCGTGCCAACCGGCTGCGGAGCCTGCTGACCATGCTCGGCGTCGTGATCGGGGTGGCGGCGGTCGTCGTACTCGTCGCCATCGGCACCGGGGCCAAGAACGAGGTGACCAGCCAGGTCGAGGGGCTGGGGTCGAACATCGTCATCGTCGTACCCGGCAAGTTCGAGCTCGGTTCCGCACCGACGGTCAGCCGGCTGTCGCTGGCCGACGTCGACACGGTGGGACGGGTCCTGGGAGACCCCGGCGCGGTGGCGGCCACGGTGTCGTCGGGGGAGCAGGTGCGGGCCGGATCGCGGACGGCGTTCGCCACCGTGAACGGGACCAACGCGAACGTGCAGCGCGTGTTCGACCGGCCGGTGGAGCGCGGTCGCTACGTGAAGGCGGTCGACGTCGACACCCGCCGGCGGGTGGCGGTGCTGGGCGCCGAGCTGGCTCGGCGGCTCTTCCCGGACCGCGACCCGATGGGGCGACAGGTGGCGATCGCCGGAGTCCGGTTCCGCGTCATCGGCATCTTCACCCGGGTCGGGTCGACCTTCGGCGTGGACCGCGACGGCGAGGTGCACGTGCCGATCACGGCGGCGCAGCGGCTCTTCGGCGTCGAGCGGGTGGACGCACTGGCGATCAAGGCGCCCACCGCAGGGGCGGTCGATCGGGTCAAGGCGGACACGCTGGCGGCGCTGGAGCGGCGCTACCCGGACTCGGAGTTCGCGGCGGTCACCCAGACCCAGATCCTCGGCACCATCGGCCGGATCCTCAGCCTGCTCACGCTCGTGCTGGCGGCGATCGCCGCCATCAGCCTGCTGGTCGGCGGCGTGGGGGTGTCCAACATCATGCTGGTCAGCGTCCGCGAGCGGACCAGCGAGATCGGGCTGCGCAAGGCCCTGGGGGCCCGCCAGCGCGACATCCTGTTGCAGTTCCTGCTCGAAGCGGTGCTGCTGACCGGGCTCGGCGGCGTACTCGGGATCGCCCTCGGCGTTGGCGCTTCACTGCTGCTCAACGCGGTTTCGCCGTTGCCGGCGCTGATCGCCTGGTGGTCGCCGATCGTCGCCTTCGCCGTGTCGGTGGCCGTCGGGGTGTTCTTCGGCGTCGTACCGGCCCGTCGTGCCGGCCGGCTCGAGCCGGTCGTGGCACTGCGCACCGACTGAACCGGGCCTCCCGAACGCACCGGCAGGCCGGGCGCCTCAAGCGGCCACTGAGAAATCCCGATACCTGACTCGAGAAAGTCAACCCGGGGAGCCTCATGTACTCGATCCAGCTGATTCTCTGCGTGCTCTTCGCCGTCGCGGGATTTCAGGA
>JACCXW010000356.1 GCA_013696785.1 Geodermatophilaceae bacterium
GGCACCGCTCCGACGTCAAGCGCAGCCGCAACCGCCCCACCCGCGACGAGTGAGTCCGCCCGAGCGCGACGCCGCGCCACCGGCTGCCCGGATGTCCCGCCTCGCCGTTGGTGACCTCGAGGTGCTCGCGTTCTGCGATGGGACGGGTAGCTTCTTCGAATCCCGCTCGACGGCCTTTCCCGCGGCCACGCCGGAGTCCTGGCGGGCGGCGGACGAGTTGGATCCGGGCTCCGTGGATCGGGACGGCGCGTGGCAGCTCCGCTTCCGGATGTTCGGCCTCAGGCTCCCGGACGGTCGCGTGATGCTGGTCGATGCCGGGATCGGGCCTGCGGACTCGCCGGCCCGCTCGTGGACCCCCGTGCCAGGTGCGTTGCCACAACTTCTGGCAGCCGCCGGCGTGTCCCGCTCGTCGGTCGACACGGTGATCCTCACTCACCTCCACTCCGACCACGTGGGGTGGGCGGTCGTGGACGGCGAGCCGTACTTCCCCGCTGCGCAATACGTCCTGCAGCGATCCGAGTACGACGCCGTCCGTGGCCCCGTTCCGGGGGCATGGAACGGCTTTCTGGACGCGCTCAGCGGACCCGGGCAGCTGCGACTCGTCGACGGGCAGACGCCAATAACTCCTCAGGTCACGGTCATCCCGACGCCCGGGCACACTCCTGGCCACCAGTCGGTTGTCATCGGGTCGGGCCGCACGGAGCTGATCTGCACAGGAGACGTTCTCGTCCACGCGGTGCAGTTGGTGGATCCGTCTGTGGGCTACGCCTACGAGTACGACCAGGCAATGGCTCGCGAGACGAGGCAGCACCTGCTCGCCGGCGCGGCCGCCCGTGGGGCTGTACTCGGCACGGCCCATCTCGGCGAATCCTTCACCATGTCGATCGCGTCGATCGCAGGGTGACCGACGATCGGCGGCTAGGAAGGTTGACCGACAGGGTGGGCAGAGCCGGGCATCGTGATCTTGACGAGAAGACCGGTCGGGGCGTCGTCAGTCAGCGTCACGCTGCCCCCTTGCTGCGTTATCAGCTCCCGAACGATCGCGAGGCCGAGCCCGCTCCCGCCGGAGTCCCGGTCGCGCGCGTCGACCAGCCGGGTGAAGCGGTCGAATACGCGGTCCCGGTCGGGGGCCGGTATGCCCGGACCGTCGTCGGCCACCGTCAGCGTCACATTGTCCGGTTCCTCCGGTACGACGGTGACCACCACGTTTGCCGCGGCGTGGCGGACCGCGTTGTCGATCAGGTTCGACAGCGCCCGGGCCAGCGCGGCGGGATCGGCGCTGACCGGCGCAACCGCCGAACCGGTAACGACGACCGGCACCCGAGCGCTGGCGTACCGCCCTACCACCTCGCGGGCGATCTCGACCAGATCGACCGACGTGCGGCGTTGCGGCGCAGCCTCGTCAAGCCTGGCCAGGAGCAGCAGGTCGTCGACGAGTCCGCTCATTCGCACGATCTCGGTGAGAAGGTCGGCCGTGTCGGTCACCCCGGTCGCATCCGCCACCTCGATCTGCGTCCGCAGGCTCGCCAGCGGGGAGCGCAGCTCGTGCGCGGCGTCGGCCACGAAGGCACGCTGCCTGCTGCTGGCAAGGGACAGTCGGGCGAGCATTCGGTTCAGGGTGGTCGCCAGCGCGGCGATCTCGTCCTGGGAGTTCGGCACTGGCAAGCTGGCCGCCGTACCCGTGCCGGTGATCTCCTCCGCTCCGAGCCGCAACGCTTCGACCGGCGCTAGCGTCGCGCCGACGATCCGCCAGGCCAGCCCCGCCAGCACGACCAGAAGCAGGCCGAAGCCGACGAGCAGCCCGGTCCGGACCACGTGCACCGATTCGGCGATGTCAGCCGCGGGTGTGGCGACGACGACGATCTGGCGGTCCTCGGAGGGTCCGGCCTCGACGGCCACCACGCGGACAACTCCGGCGACGCCGAACCGGAAGCCGGGCAGGTATCCGCTGTCGCCGTCCAGCACGGCGGTGAGTTCCTGGGTGTCCAGCGCCGAGACCAGCCGGTCGCCGCCAGCAGAGGCTGCCCGCACCCGCCCGTCGGAGTCCACGACTTGGACCACGGTGGTGCCACCGGCCGGGATGGGATCGGGCAGCCGGTCGGCGTCGATGAGGGCCGCGACGTCCTGCGCGGTCTGGGTGGCGGCGGAGTCGACGGTGCCCTCCAGCGTCGTCTCGAGCACCGTCACGAGCACGAGACCGCCCACGGCGAGGCCGATCGCCAGCCCCGCTGTACCGAGCAGGATCAGCCGCGCCCGAAGACTGAGCCGCCCAAGCACCATCGAGGTCAGCCGCCGTCTGCTTCGAGCCGGTAGCCCGCGCCGCGTACCGTCGTCAATGCGGCCCGGCCGAACGGCGCGTCGATTTTGCGCCGGAGGTATCCGAGGTACACCTCGACGACGTTGGCCTCGGTCGCCTCGAAGGTCTCCCAGACGTGCTCCAGCAGTTCGCTCTTGCCCACCACGTCGCCGGCCCGGCGCAGCAGGTATTCCAGCAGTGCGAACTCGCGGGCTGTCAGTGCGATCTCGGTGTCGGCGCGGGTCACCCGGCGGGTCGCGGGATCCAGTCGCAGGTCACCTGCGGCAAGGACCGACGGCCGCGACGGTGCACCGCGGCGGAGCAACGCACGCAGCCGGGCGAGCAGGACGACGTAGCTGAACGGCTTGGTCAGGTAGTCGTCTGCGCCGACGTCCAAACCGTCGGCCTGGTCGTACTCCCCGTCCTTGGCGGACAGGAGAAGGATCGGGACCCAGTTCTGCTCTGCCCGCAGCGCCTGTACGACGCGGTAGCCGGACAGTCCGGGCAGCATGATGTCGAGGAGCACGGCGTCGTAGCCGCCGGTGCGGGCGCGGTCGAGTCCGGTGACACCGTCGTGGGCCAGGTCGACCGCGAATCCCTCCGCCTGAAGCCCCCGTTGCAGGGCGCGGGCGAGCCGCGTCTCGTCCTCCACCACCAGAACGCGCACCGGGCCTCCTCAGGCCGTGAATCCAAACTGAGAACGGGCTGAGAGATTGGCCGGCTCTCAGTCTCCTCACAGCATGACTGGCCGATGATGCAGGGAGTTCGCCACGCCTGCGTTGCTGAAGGAGAACCCGTGTCTGTCCTGACCGCCCGCCCGGCGCTTCGATGGGTCGTTCCCGTCGCGGTTGTCGCCGTCGTCCTTACCGCCGGTGTCGCGGGACGCGCGCTGACTGCTGACGCCGACCCGTCCCTGCCGCCGCGCACCGCCGCCCAGTTGCTCGTCGATCTGCAGACCTCCGCCGTGACCGGCCTGAGCGGGACAGTCGTCCAGCGCGCCGACCTCGGATTGCCAGAACTGCCGGTGTCTCTCGGCGGACAGGGCAGCTCGGAGTTCGCGGGTCTCGTCACCGGGACCCACACCCTTCGGGTGTGGTACGCCGGAGAGCAGAAGCAGCGGATCGCCCTGCTCGGCACGCTCGGGGAGTCCGACCTCGTCAGAAACGGCCGTGACGTGTGGACCTGGTCGTCTTCTTCGAACGAGGTCACCCACCTGGTTCTGCCGGCAGCCGATCACGAGCAGCCGCTGCCCACCGACCTGCCGACAACTCCGCAGGAGGCCGCCGACGCCGCTCTTGCGGCGATCGGACCCAGTACGACGGTGGGCACCGACGGCACGGCGACCGTGGCCGGGCGGGCGGCGTACGAGTTGGTTCTTCGACCCAAGGACAGCGAGTCGCTGGTCGATCAGGTGCGGATCGCGATCGACGCGGAACAGATGGTCCCGCTCCGGGTCAGGGTCTACGCGCAGGATGCGACCGTGCCGGCGCTGGAGATCGGCTTCAGCCAGATCAGCTTCGAGACCCCCGGCGACGAGCATTTCGACTTCCAGCCTCCGACGGACGCATCCGTCACCGAGGCATCGCCCGGGGACCCGTCGGCGGCGGAGGCAGCCTCAGCCGCGCCCACGGTGATCGGCGACGGTTGGACGGCGGTGCTGGTCACAGACGCGCCGGACCTGACCGCCTCGACCGAGGAGCCTTCGGAGCTGACCGGGATCCTGCAGTCCCTGCCGCGGACCAGCGGGAGCTGGGGTTCTGGCTGGCTGCTGGAATCCGCCCTGGTCTCCGTGCTCGTGACCGACGACGGCGAACTGCTCGTCGGCGCGGTCAGCCCGGAGCGGCTGTTCGAGGTTGCAGCCCGTTGACTACAGGGACCACGGCCGACGCAGTCAGGAGTGATCGGGCCGACGAGCTGGTCGGGGCGGCCGACCCCGCCGCCGGCCTGGCCGTGTCGTCCCAGGGGCTGACGAAGCGGTTTCGCGGCGGCCAGGTGGCCGTGGACCGGATCGACCTCGCGGTTCCGGCCGGTTCGGTCTACGGCTTCCTCGGACCGAACGGCTCGGGAAAGACGACGACGATCAGGATGCTGCTCGGACTGATCCGGCCGACCGCGGGAACGCACGGGCTGCTGAGCCAGCCCATGCCTGCGCGGGCGGCCGACGTGCTACCGCACGTGGGTTCCCTGGTCGAGGGGCCGGCCTTCCACCCGTACCTGTCCGGCCGCGACAACCTTCGCCGGCTGGATGCGGCCGACCGGCACGCCGATCCCGGCACCGCCAAGGCGAGGATCGGGGCCGCCTTGGACCGGGTCGGGCTGACCGCCGCGGCCGGCAAGCGCTACCGCAACTACTCCCTCGGCATGCGCCAGCGGCTCGGCATCTGCGCCGCGCTGCTGCAGCCACGCCGGCTGCTCATCCTGGACGAGCCGACGAACGGCCTGGATCCCCAGGGCACGCGCGAGGTTCGCGCTCTCGTCAGCGAGTTGGCAGCTTCCGGGGTCACGGTGCTGCTGTCCACCCACCTGCTCGCGGAGGTGGAGCAGATCTGCTCGCATGTCGGCGTGATGCATCGCGGCCGCCTGGTCGCCCAGTCCGCGCTGGCCGAGCTCCGCGCCGGCAGCGCGCCGAGAGTGCATGTAACGACTACCGAGACAGTGCAGGCCGAGCGGACCCTGACCCGGCTCGGCCTGCGTGCGACCGCCCGCGACAACGACGGACTGAGCGCCCTGATCGGCAGCGCCGACCCGGCGGCGGTGGTAGCCGCGCTGGTGCACGATGGCGTACCGGTGCGAGCATTCGGCGTACGGGCGCCCGATCTCGAAGACGTGTTCGTCGGACTGACGGGGGAGGGTTTCGATGTCAGTGGTTGAGCGCCCCAGAACCGCTCCCGTGATCTCCACCCGGATGCTCCGCTCCGAGCTGCGGCTGATCTTCGGGCGACGCCGCAACATCGCCGGGATGGGCGTTCTCGCATCCGTTCCCATCATCATCGCGGTCGCCATCGCCATCGCCGGTACGCCGGAAGCGGGCGAGGGCCCGACGTTTCTGAGCCAGGTGACGAGCAACGGCCTGTTCGTCGGGCTCGCCGCGCTGGCGGCGGAGCTGCCGCTGTTCCTGCCGCTCGCGGTTGCAGCCATCTCCGGTGACGCGGTCGCGGGTGAGGCGAACATCGGCACCTTGCGGTACCTGCTGACGGTCCCGGTGAATCGCACCAGGCTGCTCGCGGTGAAGTACGCCGCGATCCTGGTCTTCACCGTCGCGGCCGTGCTGCTGGTCGCCGCCGTCGGTGTGCTCATCGGACTGGCGTTGTTCGGTGGTGGACCGGCGACCCTCCTCTCCGGTAGCCAGGTCGGTACGGCGGAGGGCCTGTGGCGGCTGCTGCTCGTCTGCGGTTACATGTCCGTCTGCCTGGCGGCGTTCGGCGCGATCGGCCTGTTCGTGTCGACGCTGACCGAGCAGCCGATCGGGGCGACGATCGCAGTTGTCGGGCTTGCCCTGATCAGCCAGATCCTGGACGCGATCGCGTCGCTGTCGCCGATCCACCGCTTCCTGCCCACGCACTACTGGTTGGCCTTCGGCGATCTGCTGCGAGATCCGATCAGCACCGACCTCGTGCTGACGGGGATGCTCAGCGCGGCGGCGTACGCACTGATCTTCTGGACCGCGGCGTGGGCGCGCTTCGCCGGCAAGGACGTCACCAGCTGACCATCGGGCTTACCAAACCGGCCGCAGTGGCGGCACGGTCCCGTCCGCCGATGAGCCTCTGATCAGGTCCGCGAGGTCTGTCCGCAGCTGATGCACGCGAGCCACGGACAGTTGCCCGACGAACTCCGCCTCGACCTCGCGCAAGATCGCGCCGCTGTGTGCCAGGTGGCGATGGCCCTGCGCTGTCAGCACGACAAGGCGACGGCGACCGCCCAGCGGATGCGGACGGCGCTCGACGTACCCGCGGCCGTGCAGGTAGTCGACCAGTTGGCCGGCCGCCTGCTTGGTCATGCCCAGCTGCTCGGCCAGCTCCGAGCTGGTCGCCCCGTCCTGCAGCAGCACCTGGAGCGCGAACCCGTGGACGGGTCGGAGATCGTCGTAGCCGACGTCGTCGAGACGTCTCACGAACTCGTTGAGCAGCTGCTGGAACGACAACCCGAGCAGGTAGATCAGGGGATAGGCACCCAGCAGGTCATCGGTCACCGGGCAAGTATGACGCCCCAGACAAGTAGCTTGACTCACCCAGGTCAAGTTGCTTTACTCAGAGGCCAGCCCACTCACGACAGAGGAGTTCCGTTGACCGTCACCCGAGCCGCAGATGCCCCGACTTGGGACCTGCCCGGCGCACACTTCACCGGCCTGGCCAGTCCCAGCCGCGGCGACAGCAAGGACATCTCCGTGTGGCGTCTCGTTCTCGACCCGCACACCGAAGGCGTCGAGCATCACCTCACGAGCAGCGAGATCTTCACACCCCTGGCCGGCGTAGCGCAGGTGCAGATCCACGGTCGTACCGAGACGATCGGCGTCGGTGACGCCCTGGTCGTCCCGGCCGACACCGCCTTCTCGATCGGCAATCCGGCGGACGAGGCGTTCGAGGCCATCGTCTGCTTGCCCGCGGGAGCGCAGGCGGCCCTCACCACCGGAGGCGAGCCGTTCACCCCGGAGTGGGCTGCCTGATGGTTCAGGGGTAGCAGTAGGAGTCCGACGAGGCGTCGCCGCCCTGTAGCCGGATCTGATGCGCGCGCAGACCGCGGAACTGGTCACCGTGCAGGAAGAAGTTGGCGTCGACCGTGAGTCCTCCTGCCGGGTCGGCGTCCATCTTGGCCATCCAGGCGCCAACGCCGTCGGGGAAGAACTGGTCGTCCCAGGCGCCGTACAGGGAGTTCGTGACGTAGACCCGCTTGCCGTCGCGGCTGACCTCGACCATCTGCGGCCCGCCGGC
>JACCXW010000360.1 GCA_013696785.1 Geodermatophilaceae bacterium
CAGCGATGTCGCTGAGGGCGCCGAGGTCGGTCTGCAGGTCGGGGTCCGCCGCGTCGCCAGTTGGCTGAGTCGTGTTCGGCCCGATGACCAGAGCCCAGCGGCCGCCGCCGGCCACGTCGCCGACGAAGACGACGCGACGGCGCTCCGCCGGCGGATCGGGGAACTCGCCGGCACCGGCGTCGGTGCCGGGTCCGGTCCAGGGCAGCTCGCGCACCGCGTCCACGAAGCCGGAGGACCCGGCGAGGGATCCGCGGGTGGGAACGCCGTAGATGTCTCCAGCGGGCACCGACGGCGCCGCGGTGTTGCCGCCTGAGGGCTCCCGCAGGGACTGCCCGACCGGTACGGCGACGATCACCAGCAGCGCTGCCAGCCCAGACGTCGCTACGGCGGCGCGTCGCCGGCTCCGGCGCCGAGCCAGGACGTGCATGCCCTCCGACCGTACGAGCGCATCGGGGTGCTCCTGGCCGATGCCACCGGCGGCTCGGTGCAGGGTCTCTCGCAGCTGCGTCTCGATGCTCATCGTCGGTTCTCCTGTCTGAGGGGAGGGTGCAGCACAGCGGCCTCGATCGGGGCCGGGCAGGGTTCGGCCAGCGCTCCCCGCAGCCGGGCGAGCCCCCGTGAGGTCTGGCTCTTGACTGTTCCGACCGAGCAGCCCAGGACCCGGGCAGTCTCGGCCTCGGAGAGATCCTCGTAGAAGCGCAGGACCAGGACGGCGCGCATCCGTGCTGGCAGCGTGGCGAGGTCACGCCACATCTGAAGGCGTTCGACGTTGCCGCTGTCCTCGTCGGCATGGAGGGCGTCGCTGTCGGGCGGCTCGGCGAAGAGCTGTTCGTGTGAGGAGGATCGGCGGGTCCAGCTCACGTGGGCGTTGACCATCGCCCGCCGGACGTACGCCGTGGGGTCATCCGGGTCCCGGAGCCGGTTCCACCGCAGGTAGGTGCGGAACAATGCTGTCTGCACCAGGTCCTCGGCGCCGGAGCGGTTGCCGGTGAGCACATACCCGAACCGGACGAGGCCTGAGTAGCGGCGCGCTACGAAGGCGTCGAACGCAGGGTCTGTGACGTCACGGCCGGGCCTTGACTGGCGGCCGATCATCGCGCTGTCATTTTTTCGGGGGTTCCCACCACCCACACACGCTGTGAGTTGGCGGGAAGGTTGCCGGGGTGAGGCAGTACCTCAGCCGGGCCGGTGCGCTCCTCCGGTCAGCGCCAGCGCATCGACATGACGAGCCCGGCGACCATCAGCCCGAACCCGATCAGGAAGTTCCACGAGCCGAGCGAGGACATCAAGGGGATGTCGTTGCCGGCGATGTAGTACAGGACGATGTAGATCAGCCCGATGACCATCAGGGCGATCATGAGGATGGCGTACCAGGTGGGGCTGGGCGACTTGGCCTTGGCGCGGCTGGCAGCCGAGGTCATCACGTCGCTGGGCGGCGTGTAGACCGCCTTCTTACGGACCTTGGACTTGGGCACGACGCGACTCCTCCACCGGGCTGTCTGACTGGCAGCTAGCGTAGTCGCCATGGCAGCGGTGCGTGGTCGGGGCGGGTCCGCTGCCCGGCTGTGGACCGGACATGGGGTCTGGCGGCTGCTCGTGCCACTCGCCGCACTGCTCGCCGGGGTGCTGTTCGCCACGTCCGCGGAGACCAGCGCCGGCACCGACCTGCGGGCCGGTCGCCGCCTCGACCTGACCGAACTCATCGCGGAGCAGGAGCGGGCCGTCGCCGGGCAGGCGGATCGACTCAGTCAGCTGCAGACCGAGGTCGCGGCACTCGGCGAGCAGGTCGGCGCCGGCGATGCCGATGTGGCCGCGGCGCAAGCCGACGCGGATGCGCTCGCTCCGGCCGTCGGGCTCACTGCGGTGCACGGGCCGGGTCTGTCCGTCGCACTCGACGACGCACCGACCGCCGACGACGGCACCCTCCCGGTGGGGGCACGCGCCGACGACGTCGTGGTCCACCAGTCCGACGTACAGGCAGTGGTGAACGCCATGTGGGCCGGCGGTGCCGAAGCGATGACGCTCATGGGGGACCGGATCATCGCCACCAGCGCGGTGCGTTGCGTCGGGAACACGCTGCTCCTGCACGGCCGGACGTACTCGCCGCCGTTCACCGTCACCGCGATCGGGGATCCGCAGCGGATGCTGGCGGCCCTCGACGCCTCCCGGTACGTCGGGTTGTTCCGTGCTGCGGTCGCGGCCTTCGGCCTGGGCTACGACGTCGATGACCTCGACGACGTGACGGTCCCGGCGTACGACGGTCCGCTCGGCGTCAGCCTCGCCGTGGAACAGGACTGATCCGTGACCGGCACCGGCCGTCGGTCACCACGCCATGCCCGCCAGGTACGCCGAAGCGGCCGCGCCCGCACCGTGATCCGTGGAGTCGGGCAGACCCTGATCACGCTCGGGGCCGTGGTGCTGCTGTTTATCGTCTACGAGGTCTGGGTGACCGACCAGATCAACGAGGGCGTGCAGAGCGAACTGACCCAGGACCTGCGACAGCGCTGGGATGTCGGCGAGGATCCGTTGCAACGCCCGGACGGTGGACTGGGACAGCTGGCGTTGGGCGAGGGGTTCGCCTTCATCCGTATCCCGAGCTTTGGCCTCGACTACGTGCGAGTGGTTCTCGAAGGCACGGACGAGGACAAGCTGACAGAGGGGCCGGGCCACTACCCCGACAGCGCCCTGCCGGGTGAGGTGGGCAACTTCGCCATGGCCGGTCACCGGGTGGGCAAGGGCTCGCCGTTCCTGAACCTCGACCGGCTCGAACCGGGCGAGGCCATCATCATCGAGACGAGCGAGACCTGGTACGTCTACCGGATGCTGGACGAGTCCGGCGCCGACGATCCCGACGGGATCCCCGGTCGGGAGATCGTCGATCCGGGCGCGATCGACGTCGTGGATCCGGTCCCGGGTGAGCCCGGCGCAGAACCCACCAGGAGCCTGCTCACGCTCACCACCTGCCACCCCAAGTTCTCCGCGGCGCAGCGGATGATCATCCACGCCGAGTTGGACGGCGCCCCGCTGTCCAAGGACGACTACCCCGACGGCCCGCCCGCGTTGACGGGGGGCTGAGATGTACACCTGGATCTGGCGGCAGCTGCCCGGCGGCCGGCCCGGAAAACTCGCCGGCTCCCTGCTGCTGGTCCTCGCCGTGGCGGCGCTGCTGCTGTTCGTCGTCTTCCCGTGGCTGGAGCCGATGTTGCCGCTCAACGAGGTCACCGTCCGGTGACCGCCTCATGACCAGAGTGCTGGTCATCGACAACTACGACAGCTTCGTCTACAACCTGGTTCAGTACGCCGCCCAGCTCGGCGCCGAGTGCGTCGTACGGCGAAACGACGCGGTGGGCGTCGAAGACCTCGACGGGATCGCGCCGGACGGTGTCCTGGTGAGCCCGGGTCCCGGCGTACCGGAGGCGGCCGGAGTGAGCATCGCGATGGTCACCGAGTGCGCACGACGCCGACTGCCGTTGCTCGGGGTGTGCCTCGGCCATCAGGCCGTCGCGGTCGCCTTCGGTGCCGAGGTCCGCGAGGCACCGGAGCTGCTGCACGGCAAGACCAGCCGGATCTCCCACACCGGCCTCGGCGTACTGGCCGGCCTTCGCGACCCGTTCACAGCAACCCGCTACCACTCGCTGGCTGTCGTCGAGGAGACGTTCCCGGCCGATCTGGAGGTGACGGCGCGCTCGGAGTCCGGCGTGATCATGGGACTGCGGCACCGCGAGCTGCCACTGTCGGGCGTCCAGTTCCACCCCGAGTCGGTGCTGACCGAAGGTGGCCACCGGCTCCTGGCCAACTGGCTCGCCGAGTGCGGCGACCCCGGTGCAAGCGACCTCGCCGCGCCGTTGACGGCTCACGTGGAACGGCTTCGCCTCGCTGCCGGCTGACCGGTCAGGGCGGCGGCGTCGTCGTGGTCGTCGGTGGCGTGGTCGTCGGCGGTGTCGTTGTCGGCGGTGTCGTTGTCGGCGGGGGCGTGGTCGTCACCGGCGGGGGTGGAGCCTCGGCGATGGTCAGTGTGACCCGGTTCGTCGGGGAGGCCTGGCCTTCGGCCGGGTCCTGCATGATCACCGTCCCCGGCTCACCGTCGGCGGTGACGAGGGTCGGGCACACGACGTTGGTGAAGCCCGCCTCCTCCAGGATCAGGCTGGCACTCTCGCACGTCTCCCCCAGCACGGAGGGCAGCGGCAGCGTCCCAGTGCTGATGAACAGCGTCACCGAACTGTTCTCGGCGACCGTGGCGCCAGGCATCGGCGCGCTGTCGACGACCCGGCCGGCCGGTTCGGCCGAACTCTGCGGCCGGCTCGGGGCGACCTGCAGCCCCTGCGCCTCCAACTGGGCTCGGGCGGACTCCTCGGTCAGACCCACGATCTCCGGTACGACGACGGTTGCGGGCCCGGCTCCGATCACGAAATCGACGTCCCCGCCCGGGTCGAGCAACTCGCCGTCAGCCGGCCTCTGGTCGATGACCGTGTTCTCGTCCTCGGGCGTCGACACGTCCATGGTGACCTCCCCCGCCGCCAGACCGTCGGCCTCGAGCCGGGTCTCTGCCTGCTCGCGGGTCAAACCGGTGAGGCTGGGTACGGCGATCCGCTCCGGCTCAGGGTCGCCGGCAAGCCGCGGGATTAGCAGGATCCCGGCCACCACGAGACCGATCAGCGCGATGACGAGCAGCGACCACCCGAGGGCATGGCTGCGGTCCCGGTCGTCCGCGTCGGGGTCAGGCAGTGCCGCCGGGCGGTACCGGGTGGACGAGGGTCGCGGGCCCGGTACGCCGACGATCGAGGTCGTCTTGTCCTCGTCGCTCATCAGCGGCGTGGCCTCGACCGGCTGCCCCTCCTGGGCCCGCACCAGGTCCGCGCGCATCTCCGCGGCACTCTGGTAGCGGTTGGCCGGGTTCTTGCCCATCGCCTTGAGCACGATGGCGTCCAGCGCGGGCGGAATAGCGGGGTTCAGTGTGCTCGGCGGAATCGGGTCCTCGCGGACGTGCTGATAGGCGACGGCAACCGGTGAATCGCCCGTGAACGGCGGGGAGCCGGTGATCAGCTCGTACATCAGGCAGCCGCAGGAGTACACGTCCGACCGGGCGTCGACACTCTCGCCGCGGGCCTGCTCAGGCGACAGGTACTGCGCCGTACCGATGACCGCAGCCGTGGAGGTCATCGTCGCCGAGGAGTCCGACACCGCCCTGGCGATACCGAAGTCCATCACCTTGACGGCGCCGTTCGGCGAGATCATGACGTTTCCGGGTTTGACGTCGCGATGGACGATTCCGTTGCGGTGGCTGAAGTCCAACGCCGAGCAGATGTCCGCGCAGACCGCGATCGCCCGTGCGGTGGGTAGGGGTCCGTCCTGCTTGAGGATGTCGCGCAGCGTCTGACCCTCGACGTACTCCATCACGATGAACGGCGTCGGGCCGGTGGGGCCGGAGTCCTCGCCGGTGTCAAAGACGGCGACGATGGCGGGATGGTTCAGCGATGCCGAGGCCTGCGCCTCGCGGCGGAAACGCACCTGGAATGTCGCGTCGCGGGCGAAATCGTGCCGGAGCACCTTGATCGCCACCTCGCGACCGAGCCGGATGTCTCGGGCACGGTGCACTTCGGCCATCCCGCCGTACCCGATCACCTCGCCGAGTTCGTAGCGGTCGCTCAGCAGGCGAGCCGGGCTAACCACCGCAGCCACCGCCGCCGGGCGGATCGGAGAAGAAGACCGTCACCGTTCCACCCGGCTCGACCTCGGTGGGTTCGATGCCGGTGACCAGACACTGATCGAGGTCGCTCTCCCGGTCCCGCTGGGTGTCGACGACGAGGTCCATGGCCTCCAGCTCGGTCACCACCTCATCGAGCGGCCGCTCAACGTAGGCCGCCGGGTCGAGGACGATGGTCGATGGCGGTGCGCTGGTGGTGGTCGTCGTCGTGGTCGTGGTGGTGGTCGTGGCGGTCGTGGTGGTGGTGGCGCTCGTGGTCGTGTCGGTGGGTTCGGTGGACGTCGCAGCCGTCGTGGTCTGCGTGGCTGTGGTCTGCTCGGCGTCGCTGTAGGTCTGCCCGGCCGAGGACGTGACACCGGGGTTGTCCTGCTCGGGGTTGTCCCCGCTGTCGAGGTTCTGCGCGACGACGAGGGCGATCACTCCGGCGAGGACCAGCAGGGCGAGGATCAGCAGCAGCCACCAGCCGGTGTTCCGGGACGGTGCCGGCGCCGGTGGTGGACGGTGCGCGGGGGGACGGCCACCCGGCGGTCCTACCCCAGCTGCGGCCGCGGGGAGCGCCTGGGTGCTCGGCCTGGCTGCCGCGGCAACGGCGACACCTGGCGGCGGGGCGCCGATCAGTTGGGTGCGTACGTCGGTGCCGACCGACGGTCCCAATGACGGCCCCGGCGCGATTCGTCGGCCTTCCTGCACGGCGGTGATCGCGTTCGCGAACTCGCCACCGGTCGGAAAGCGCAGACGGGCATCCTTGTTCAGCGCCCGGTCGATCAGCTCGCGCACCGGTCCCGGCACATCGGCCGGGAGTGGCGGCGGCAGCTCACGGATCTGCTTCAGCGCGACGGCCACCGACGTCGCCCCGTCGAAGGGGCGCTGGCCGGCCAGGCACTCGTACCCCACGATGCCGAGGGAGTAGACGTCGCTGGCCGGTGTGGTCACCCGGCCTTCGGCCTGCTCCGGGCTCAGGTAGTGCGCCGTACCGACGACCATCCCGGTCTGCGTCAGCGGCACGGTGCTCGTCGCCCGGGCGATTCCGAAATCGGTGACCTTCACGGTGCCGTCGGGGCGGACGAGCAGGTTGCCCGGCTTGATGTCGCGGTGGACGACGCCGGAGTGGTGCGCGGCGTTCAGGCCGGCGGCGGCCTGGCCGAGGACGTGCAGCGTGCGTTCCGGGCTCAGCCGGCCCTCCCGGGCCAGCACCTCCGACAGCGGCTCGCCGTCGACGAGTTCCATCACGAGGTAGGCGACGTGCTCGCCGCTGTCGCTGTCGGCCTCGCCGTAGTCGTAGATGCTCGCGATGTTCGGGTGTGACAGGGCGGCGGTGTTGCGGGCCTCGGCGCGGAACCGGGCGAGGAACGTCTGGTCCCCGGTGAACTCGCTGCGCAGCACCTTGACGGCCACCGGTCGGTGCAGCGTGGAGTCCTCGGCCCGCCAGACCTGGCCCATGCCGCCGGTGGCGATCAGGGACTGCAGCTCATACCGCTGGCCGAGGCGCATCCCCGGTGCCGGTCCCATCCTCAGC
>JACCXW010000368.1 GCA_013696785.1 Geodermatophilaceae bacterium
GGCGTGCACATCTCGTACGGCGCCGGACCGGCCCAGACCGGCGCCGCCGCCTCCTGCAAGAGCGCGAGCACGGCCGGGCCGGGCACCGGCACGAGCCCGTGCTCACCGCGAACCATGCCGCTGCCGAGCGCCACCGTTCCCGCGGTCAGCCGCCGGATACCCAGCGCATGGAGCCCGGCGGCCGTTCCGACGACATCGGCGATGGCGTCGAGACCGCCGACCTCGTGGAAGTGCACCTGCTCGGGGCTCGTCCGGTGCGCCGTGGCTTCCGCACGGGCCAGCCGGGCGAAAGCATCCAGTGCGGTACAGCGTACCGGCTCCGGAATGTCGGCACCCTCCAGTTGGCCGCGGATGTTCGCCCACGTCCGAGTCACGGTCGATCGGGGCGCTGCGACGTCGACCTTCGTCGCCGCGATGCCCTGCCGGGTCACCTGGCTCGCGGACAGCAGCACCGGCTCGACCGCGAGAGCGTCGACCGCCTCCTGCATTGCCGACATCGGCGCGCCGGCGTCCACCAGCGCACCGAGAAGCATGTCGCCGCTGGCGCCGGCGGAGCAGTCCAGCCAGCCGATCACGCCGACACCTCCCGCCGTGCCGCCCGGCGGGCGACTCGGGCGGCGAAGACCCCGGCGCCGAACCCGTTGTCGATGTTGCAGACGACGACGCCCGGAGCACAGGAGTTGAGCATGGTCAGCAAGGCAGCTACACCCCCGAAGGACGCCCCGTAGCCGACCGACGTCGGCACCGCGACGAGCGGCACTCCGGTCAGCCCGCCCACGGCGCTCGGCAGCGCCCCGTCCATCCCGGCCACCACGATCAGGCAGTCCGCGGCATCGAGGAGATCACGCGCGGCGAGCAGCCGATGGATGCCGGCCACGCCCACGTCCCTGACACTCGTCACGCCGGCGCCGAACACCCGGGCGACGAAAGCGGCCTCCGCTGCGACGGCCCCGTCGGAGGTTCCCGCACTGACCACGCACACCTGACCGCGCGCCGTGGGCAAGCCGCCCACCGCCACGGCCCGACCGTCATCGTCCACTGTGGACTCGGCGAAGGCATCGGCCACCGCCTGCCGCATGAGCTGGGGTGCTCGCGTGACAAGCGCCGGATGTCCCGGCTCCGCGGTCCGCAGGGCAGCGACCAGCGCGAGGACCTGCTCGATCGACTTGCCCTCGCCGTACACGACCTCGGCATCACCGGTCCGGGCTGCTCGCCCGGTGTCGGCCTTACCGAAGCCGAGATCCACGAAACCGTCACCTGCGTCACCCACCCGCATACTCTGGCACCTGGGCCGCAGTCCCTCAGCCGTTCGCCCGCCGAATCTCAACCGGCGACCGTGAACCCACCCCGGCCAGGGGTCAGCTGCGCTAACCGTTACTACGATCGCCGCATGCCCGGAGTGCCGCCGACCCGTTTCGCCTATTTGGGACCGGAGGGCACGTTCGCGGAAATGGCGCTGCGAACTCTGCCGGCGGCGGCCCGCGCAACCTTGCTGCCGCAATCCTCGGTCGCGGCGGCCATCGACTCCGTCCGCGGCGGGGAGGCGGACGCCGCCGTCGTCCCCTTGGAGAACTCCGTCGAAGGGTCGGTCCCGTCTACCGTGGACGAGTTGGCGACCGGAGACCCGCTGCTCATCACCCGCGAGATCCTTCTCCCGGTCAGCTTCGCCCTCCTCGTCCGGCCCGGCACGACTGGCGACTCGATCGGCACGGTCGCCACCCACCCGCACGCCGAGGCGCAATGTCGGAACTGGCTGCGCGTACACCTGCCGCTGGCAGAGGTCGTGCTGACGACATCGACCGCGGCGGCCGCTGCGGGCGTCGCAAGCCGGCAGTACGACGCGGCAGTGGCTGCCCCCCTGGCAGCCGAGCGCTACCGGCTCGCGGCACTGTCGACCGGGATCGCCGACCGTCCCGACGCGGTGACCCGATTCGTGCTGCTGTCGCGGCCGGGGCCGCCACCGGAGCCGACCGGTCGCGACAAGACGACCCTGGTCGCGTTCATCTCCGACGATCGAACCGGTGCGCTGCTGGAAGTGCTGACGGAATTCGCGGTTCGCGGGATCAGCCTGACCCGGATCGAGTCACGGCCGACGAAAGACCGGATGGGCCGCTACTGCTTCACGTTGGACTGCGAGGGGCACCTGTTCGAGGCACGGGTCGGGCAGGCGCTGATGGCATTGCGGCGGATCTGCGCGGACGTGCGATACCTCGGCTCGTATCCGCGGGCGGACGTTGTACCGGCGAAGGACGTGCCACCGACCACGACCGACGCGGCGTTCGCTGATGCCGCCGCCTGGCTGGCCCGGCTCCAGGAAGGTCGGCTCTGAAGGGTCTCTACAGATAAAGCCCGGTGGACTCCTCGATCCGGGAGGCGGCGACGGCGTGGATGTCGCGCTCGCGCAGGATCAGGAATTCCTCGCCGCTGACCTCGACCTCGTTCTGATCGTCCGGGCTGAACAGCACCCGGTCGCCGACCTTTATCGCCCGCACATGATTGCCGATGGCCATGACCTCGCCCCAGAACAGCCGCTTGGCGACCTGGGCGGTGGCGGGGATCAGGATGCCGCCAGTGGACTTGCGTTCGCCATCCTCGCGCGACATGCGCACCAGCACCCGGTCATGCAGCATCTTGATCGGTAGCTTGTCGCCCACCGCTGCGACGCTACCCTTCAGCCCCAGCCGAGACCGTGCAGTCGCTCCTCGTCGATCCCGAAGTGGTGGGCGATCTCGTGCACGACGGTGATCGCGACTTCGTCGACGACCTCCTGCTCGCTGTCGCAGACATCAAGCAGCGCCCGCCGGTAGATGAAGATCCGGTCGGGCAACTCGCCCCCGTAGTCCCAGCCCCGCTCGGTCAGCGCGATCCCCTCGTACAGCCCGAGCAGGCTCGGCTCCTCGGGGTTGCGGTCCTCCACCAGTACGACGACGTTGTCCATCAACCGGGTCAGGTCGGGCGGAACCTCGTCGAGCGCATCGGAGACCAGCTCCTCGAACCGCGTCCGGGACATCTGAATCACCAGGTCATTCGACCACGATCAATCTCCGCGCCGACGGGTTCGCTGCCGACGTGCGGCCGACCAGCCGCAGTGTCGCCCGGCGCAGGAGGAGCCGCACGACCATCGAGTGGCACCGACGAATGATGGCGAAGTATGCGCGGCCGGCGCGGGATCGGAACTGAACGACTGTTGCCACGGTGGTCGTCGCGCGGTCGGAGGACTCCCCCACGAGCACGCCGACCCGGTAGGAGAGATGCCGGTGGTCGGCTCCGAGCAGCACCTCGTCGCTGTTCTGAGACAACCGCGGCATGGCGCTACTGCCGGTGAAGAGCTCGTCCGCCCACGTCCGCGGGTCTTTGCTGACACCTTCAGGTACGACGACGGAGTAGGCGTCGGCGTAGTCGATCCGCTCCAGGGAGGCAGCCAGCAAGGTGGGGCCGGACGGCATCAAAACCGACCGTGCCCACGGGGCGGACAGCCACCGCAGCAGCCGCACCCACAGGGAGTGGCGATAGGGCCTGGCGACCGTCCCGGTGGCCGCGCGCTCGGCGTTGTCGAGCAGATCCTCGACGACGGCGTCGTGCAGCCAGCGGACAACGAGCGGCACCAGGAGCCGCATCCGGCCGCGGGGGCGTCCCACGAGAACATGCCGAAGGACACAGCTGCCGGCGTCGACCGGTTCGACTTCCAGGGCGTGGAACCCGTCCAGCCCGATCGCCGGATCGAACCGGAACTCCACCCGACGCCCCGGCTCGTACCGGCTGACGGAGTACCGGATCTCGTCATGACCGCCGTCAGCCCCGACAGCGAGCGGCCGGTCCAGCCGCATCGGCGGCCAGACCGGTGCCGGCCACAGCCGATCCTGTTCGCTGCCGAGCCCGTCGAGCAACACACCGACGGAAGCCGCCGGAGCGTCGATCACTCGTTCGTGGACGTTTCGCATCCTGAACCCTCCTCCGTACGGTCCCGTACGGTCCATACCGTACGCTACCGTACGGCGGTGACAACCCCCACCCGACGGCTGAGCCGCACGGACTGGGCCGCGGCTGCTCTCGCCGCCATCGCGGAGAGCGGCATGTCCGCGGTGGCGGTGGAACCGCTGGCTCGACGGCTGGCGACCACAAAGGGCAGCTTCTATTGGCATTTTGCCAACAGGGAGGCGCTGATCGAGGCGGCGCTGGAGCTGTGGGAACAGGAGCACACCGAAGCCGTGATCGCGCGGGTGGAGCGGGAAGTCGACCCGCGGCAGCGGCTCCGGCTGCTGCTGACCTCGGCGATCATCCTCGCGCAGGAGGACCTGATCGACGCCGCCGTGCTCGCCGGCGCCAGGCATCCACTCGTGGCACCGGTGCTGGCGCGGGTGACCGAGCGCCGGGTGGACTACCTCGCGCAGGTCTTCAGGCAGCTGGGGTTCCCGCCCGCGCAAGCCCGCGACCGGGGTCTGCTGGCCTACACCGCCTATCTCGGGCAGACCCAGCTGATCCAGGCCGGGCTGTCCGCCGTGCCCTCCCATGGGCCGGGCATGCGCCGCTATGTCGACCGGATCCTGGGCATCCTTACCAATCCTTGATCATGAGGCGGTACACCGGCGTGTCACGGAGTGTCCGCCTCATGATCACCAGTTCGTCGGCAGTGGCCGACCCTCGTCGTAGCCAGCGCTGCTCTGCAGACCAACGACCGCACGCTCGTGCAACTGCGCGAGCGACGCCGCGCCGGCGTACGTGCAGGAACTGCGCAGGCCGGCGACGATCTGGTCGAGCAGGTCCTCGACGCCGGGCCGCTGCGGATCGAGGAACATCTTCGATGAGCTGATCCCCTCCTCGAAGACCGCGCTGCGGGCGCGGTCGAACTCACTCGCCTCGCGGGTACGGGCCCGCACGGCTCGCGCGGACGCCATGCCGAAACTCTCCTTGTACAGCCGCCCCTCGCCGTCGCTGCGCATGTCGCCGGCGGACTCGTACGTCCCGGCGAACCAGGAGCCGATCATGACGCTGGCCGCACCGGCGGCCAGCGCCAGCGCGACATCTCGGGGATAGCGGATGCCGCCGTCAGCCCACACGTGCCCGCCGGCTGCACGCGCAGCCGAAGCGCACTCCAGGACGGCCGAGAAC
>JACCXW010000372.1 GCA_013696785.1 Geodermatophilaceae bacterium
GTCGAAGGCGGTGGACACCGCGTAGAACTCCCGGCCGGCCTCGTCCACGATGCCGATGGATACCAGTTCGATCGTCGTGCCGTCCTCGATGAATTCAGTGTCGTAGAAATACCTGCGCACGCCGCTCACCGTACGGTTCGGTCGTGACCAGCAGTTGCGTTCTCGCCATCGATGCCGGTACGACGGGCGTGACCGCACTGGTCGTCGCGGACGACGGTGCCGTGCTGGGGCGTGGCCACTCCGAGTTCCAGCAACGCTTCCCGCGACCGGGCTGGGTCGAGCACGAGCCCGAGGACATCTGGTCGGCGACGCTGTCGGCATGCCGCGCCTCGCTCACCGACGCCCCGGAGTCGCCCACCGCCATCGGGATCACGAACCAGCGCGAGACGGCCGTGCTCTGGGACCGCGCCAGCCTGCGGGCGCCGCGCCCGGCGATCGTCTGGCAGGACCGGCGTACGGCGGGCATCTGCCGACGGCTGCGGGAGGCCGGCCACGAAGACCGGGTCCGGGAACTGACCGGGCTGCGGCTGGACCCGTACTTCACCGGCACGAAGCTGACGTGGCTCGCCGAGCACGACGATCGGGCGTGGATCGACGTGGTCGGCGGCTCGGTAGCACTCGGCACCGTCGACTCCTACCTCGTCGCCCGGCTGACGGCCGGCTCCAGGCACGTGACCGATCCGTCCAATGCGAGCCGCACCCTGCTGTACGACGTCACCGCCGGCTGCTGGTCGGACGAGCTGTGCGAGCTGCTCGGCGTACCGGTGCAGGCGCTGCCCGAAGTGGTGCCCTCCTCCGGTGAACTGGGCCGCACCGACCCGTCGGCGTTCCTCGGACTCGACCTGCCCATCGCGGGCATCGCCGGCGACCAGCAGGCGGCCCTGTTCGGGCAGGTCTGCTTCCGTGAAGGACAGTCCAAGTGCACGTACGGCACCGGGTCCTTCGTCCTGACCAACACCGGAGGTACGCCGGTCCGCTCCGACGCCGGGCTGCTGACGACCGTCGCCTGGGATCTTGGCGACGGCCCGGTGTTCGCCCTGGAGGGTGCGATCTTCGTGACCGGAGCGGCCGTGCAGTGGCTGCGCGACGGCCTCGGACTGATCGACAAGGCAGCCGAGATCGAGGGGCTGGCGGCCACCGTGGCGGACACCGGTGGGGTCTTCTTCGTCCCCGCGCTGACGGGACTCGGCGCGCCGGACTGGGACCCGCACGCGCGCGGCACGATCGTCGGCATCACCAGGGGTACGACGCGGGCGCACCTGGCACGCGCGACCTTGGAGGCCATCGCCTTCGAGGTGCGTGACGTCGTGGACGTGATGGTGGCCGAGGCCGGCATCGGCGTACCGGAGCTGTCCGCCGACGGTGGCGCGTCGACCAACGACCTGCTCTGTCAGTTGCAGGCCGACCAGCTCGGCGTACCGGTACGCCGGCCGCGGGTCACCGAGACGACGGCACTCGGTGCAGCCTTCCTCGCCGGCCTGGCGACAGGGGTGTGGTCCTCGACCGACGAACTCGCAGCCACGTGGCAGCAGGACCGCCGGTTCGAGCCGACGCCCGGGGCACGTGACGACGGCCGGCACGAGCGCTGGCGGGTCGCCGTCTCCCGCAGCCTGGCCTGGGACGGGTGAGGCTCCACAGACCGAGAGTTCGGGGCGGGTGCGGTCAGCGGCGTCGGATCCTGATCGGGCCGCGCGTGGTGTCGGGGTCGACCACCTTGCCACCCTGGGTGATCTCGACCTCGCCCGCGGCCACCAGCCGCCGTGCAGCGCTTCTCGCGGAGTCCATCAACGGCCGCCAGTCCGCCGCACCGGCTACTGCCCGGGCAGCCTCGCTGGGACAGATCGTCGCACCCTCAGCGCGGTTGCTCAGCAGGTCGCGGATCGCCACCTCCAGCCGCACGTCTTCATCGCCGACGGGCCGCAGGGAAGACATGCCGCCAGTCTCCTCCAAAGGTCCACTCATGCCCAGGTCGGAGGATCCGTAGTGTCTGGCGCTGTGTTCACGCCGGCGGACAGGGACGAGTTACGCGACGTGCTGGTGTCGGCGGCACACGCCGATCCGCAGATCAGTGCTGCCGCGTTGACCGGGTCTGCCGCGGTCGATGGTGAGGATCGGTGGTCGGACATCGATCTTGCCTTTGCCGTTGCCGCGGACGCCGACGTCGGACAGGTGGTCGCGGACTGGACCGGGCGGATGTACAGCGAGCATGCCGCGGTACATCACGTCGACCTGATGAGGGGCTCCACGCTGTTTCGGGTCTTCCTGCTCGCCAGCACCTTGCAGGTCGACCTCGCCTTCTGGGCGGCGGCGGAGTTCGGCGCCATCGCGCCCACGTTCAGGCTCCTGTTCGGGACGGCCAACAAACGACCGGCGGCACCGGCGCCTGACGGCACGGAGCTGATCGGGCTGGCCTGGCTGCACGCGCTGCATGCTCGATCGAGCATCGCTCGCGGCCGGGTGTGGCAGGCCGAGTACATGCTCAGCGCCGTGCGGGACCATGTACTCGCGCTGGCCTGCCTGCGGCACGGTGTTCCCGCTTCGCAGGCACGGGGAATCGACGACCTACCGCCCGAGATCACCGCGCCTTACAGCGGCGCCCTCGTGGGCTCCCTCGACATCGGAGAAATCCGGCGGGCGTTCGGGGCGATCAGCGCTGCTCTGCTCGCGGAGATCGAGCTGGTGGACGCCGGGCTGGCGGACCGGCTCCGCGGCCCGCTGCTCGAACTCGCCGGGTGAGGCCGATCACCCTTTCAAGGTCGGTTGCGATCATGGTCGACCACCGCGGGTCACGGGCGCCGGGTTACGAAGCGCGGTCAGGGTGCGGAGGATCCGCGGTCGCTTTCCTGGGCGACCAGCACGTCCACGTCTGCCAGCCGTTCTAGGCCCTTCAAGGGCTGCGCCATGCGGTGGTTTCCGGCCAGCCTGTCGGAGTTGCGGTGCAGGAACCACCAGTACCCGGCCGTGTACGGGCAGGCGTCCTCGCCGATGCGCTTCTTCGGCGAGTACCGGCAGCCGCGGCAGTAGTCGCTCATCCGGTTGATGTAGGCGCCCCCGGCGGCGTACGGCTTGGTTGCCATCAACCCGCCGTCGGCATGCTGAGACATCCCGACGACGTTGGGAAGCATCACCCAGTCGTAGCCGTCCACGAATGACCGGTGGAACCAGTCGGTGAGCTCCGCCGGGTCCCAGCCACGCTGCAAGGCGTAGTTCCCGAGCACCATGAGCCGCGAGATGTGGTGCACCCACCCGCGGTCTCGGACCCCGGCAAGTACATCGGACAGACACTTCGCCTGTACGGCGTCTGCATCCAGGTCGCTGAACCAGTCCGGCAACGGCCGGGAGGCCGCCAGCGCATTGCGCCTGCGGTAGTCGGGGCCGACGTGCCAGTAGATGTTCCACACGTAGTCCCGCCACCCGATGATCTGCCGGATGAAACCCTCGACGCTGGCCACTGGCGCCTTGCCCTCCAGGTAGGCCCGCTCCGCCCGGTGCACCACCTCCAGCGGATCGAGCAGTCCCAGGTTCAGCGGCGCGGACAGCACACTGTGCGCCATCCAGGGATCGCCGGAGAGCATGGCGTCCTCGTACGGCCCGAAAGACGCCAACCGGGTCCGCACGAAGTTCTCCAGCACGAGCAGCGCCTCGTCCCGGGTGGCCGCGGCCCACCGCGGTCGGTCGCGCCCGACGAAGCTGATGTCGCCGCTGGCCTCCCACGCGTCGAGGTCGCGCCGTACCTCGGCGTCGATGTCGTCCTCGGTCGGCCACCAGGGCTCGGAGATATCCAGGGTGCTCGCATCACGCGGCGGCGGTTCGCGGTTGTCCGCGTCGAAATTCCATCGGCCGCCGACCGGTTCGTCACCGTCCATCAGCAGGTCGTGCCGTCGCCTCGAGTCGCGGTAGAAGTCCTCCAGCAGCAGCCTTTTCGCGCCCCGGCCGGCTGCCCACCGAGCGAACTCCTCCTCACCGGTGGCGAACCCTCTCGCCGGCAGCACCTCGACCGGCAGCCGGGCGACCAGCGAGCGGGCGGCGTACGACGTCGGCGCGCACACGGACACTTCGCCGGCGAGTGCACGCACGGCCGGGGCGTAGGTGTCGGTCTGGATGAAGTCCGCCCGGTCGCCGAGCTCGGCTGCCCGGTGCCGCAGCGCCGAGAGCACCAGATGCGCCTTCTGCCGGTGGAAACGCCGGCGCCGGAAAACCGCTCGCGACTCGATCAGCAGTCCCCGCTGCTCGGGGCTGTCGAGGAAATGCGGGCCGAGCTGGTCGGCGAACAGCCAGCGGTGGCTCACGCCGCCAGGCGGGTGCGGTTGCGCATCTTGGCGACGGCCTCCGGGGCACTGTTGCCGCTCTTGTCCATCTCGAGCTTGACCTTGGAGGCGTACATGTCCACGTACTCCTGCCCGGACAGCATCATCAGCTCGTACATGAGCTCGTCGGTCATCGAACGCTCGACGAACCGGTCGCCGGACATCCCGTGGTACCGACTGAAGTCCAGTGGCTTACCGATCTTTATCCGGACCTTGTGGATGCGGGGGATGACGCGACCCAGCGGCTGCACCTTGTCCGTGCCGCTCATGACCACCGGGATCACCGGCACCTCTGCACTGAGCGCCAGCCGGGCCACGCCGGTCTTGCCGCGGTAGAGCCGCCCGTCGGGGCTTCGCGTGCCCTCGGGGTAGAGGCTGAACAGCCTCCCCTCGGACAGGATCCGAGCGCCGGTCTCCAGTGCGGCCTTGGCGGCCGACCCGCTGGCGCGATCGACCGGCACCATGCCAATGCCCCGCATGAACTGCCGGGTGGCCCACCCCTTCAGACCCTTGCCGGTGAAGTACTCCTGCTTGGCCAGGAACGTCACCCGCCGAGGCACCATCAACGGCAGGAATACCGAGTCGCAGAAGGCCATGTGGCTCGGCGCGAGGATTGCCGCACCCTTCTCCGGGATGTTCTCCAGCCCCTCGACCTGGGGACGGAACAGCAGGCGCAGGATGGGCGTCAGGATCGCTTTGAGGATCCAATAGAACACCGGCGGTGCACCTTCCCTTCGTGTCAGCTCACCCTAGAGATGCCGACCGTGAGCACACAATCCTGAACCGCCGATAACGCCCCGCGTCCCGCCGATGCGACGTGGGAGCATTGCGCGCATGCCCATCATGCCCGGTGCCGAACCCTTCCAGCACGAGGGTGGCCCGGTAGGCGTGTTGCTCTGCCATGGGTTCACCGGCAGCCCGCAGAGCCTGCGGCCGTGGGGCGATCACCTGGCCGCGCATGGTTACTCAGTGGCCTGCCCGCAGCTACCCGGGCACGGCACGCGATGGCAGGACATGAACGACACCAGATGGCCGGACTGGTACGGCGAGGTCGACCGCGCGCTGATGGCGCTGCGCGGACGTTGCGACGAGGTGTTCGTCGGCGGACTGTCCATGGGCGGGACGCTGGCGATCCGCTTGGCCGAGCAGCACGGTGCCGACGTAGCGGGCCTGATCCTGGTCAACCCGTCGTTGGCCACCGAGCGGTGGGACGTCAAGCTGCTCCCCGTACTCAGCAAGGTATTGGGATCCCGGCCAGGCGTGGCCAACGACATCAAGAAGCCGGGCAGCCGCGAGGTCGCCTACGACCGGCTACCGCTCAAGGCCGCCCATTCGTTGCAGCAGTTCTGGGCCACTACGCGCGCCGACCTGGCCAAGATCGACCAGCCGATCCTGACGTTCCGCAGCCGTGTGGACCACGTGGTCGAGCCGCTGTCCGGCCGGCTGCTGCTCGAGGGGGTCAGCAGTTCCGACGTGGAGGAACGGATACTCGAGGACAGCTACCACGTCGCGACCCTGGACAACGACGCGCCCGCGATCCACGCCGGCAGCGTGGACTGGATCGCCGCCCGCAGCCGGCGGACCGTGGACTGACGATGAACGGGAACCGGCGTGGGCGGCGCGACAACGGACTCGACGCCTCGTCGTTCGTGCCGCTTCGTGACGTCGACCCGCGCGTCGGTGAGCACCTGCTCGACCTGCTTCGCGAGGCGGGGATCGCTGCGTACCTGGAGCCCACGTCCGACGTGGACAGCTACACCAGGGCGGTGTCATTGCCCAGTCCACCGAGTGACCGCCTTTGGGTCGACCGGGCCGCCCGCCCCGACGCACACTCCCTCGTGCTCGAGCACGCCGACGACGACTCGCCGGCCGCCCGGCGTCGTGCCCGCCGCAGCGACGTCAACCGGTCGGACGAGGAGGCGATCTGGGCGCAGATCGTCGCCGACTACGACCGCGGCACCGACTCTCCGGTGCCGCCGTGGCCGGCGGACGAGGACGCCGGACGTGACGCCGACGATGAGGCGTCAGCCGACGACGGCGATCGAGACGAGCTGGAGGATCTAGCCGACGAACCCGACAGCGAGCCGCCAGGCGACCCGGATCCTGCGCCCCGTACCCGCCGCGAGCAGGCCGCAGACTCCCGCCGTGACAATCCCGACGACCATTACCTACCGCCGCCCCCGCCACCGGTGCCTCACCTGCAGCGGGCCACGCTGTACGCGCTGGTCCTGATCGCGTTCGGGGCCACCCTCCTCGTCGCCCCCGGCGCTCTCGATCTCGGCAGGGACGTGAGCTTCGTCTTCGGGGTGCTGGGCATCGTCACCGGTGTGGGGATGCTCGTCTACCGGATGCGGGAGCGCCCCCCGTTCGACGAGGGCCCCGACGACGGCGCCGTGGTCTGAACCCTCCTCGGCCGGGTCGTCTACCCTGCCGTCGGCGCGGCCCGCGCGAACAAGGAGGTTCGAGTGCAGCTCACCGAGACCGTCGAGGTCACCGGTCACGTGATGGACAGCGGCGTACTGGCCCGGATCCTCGATGACGTCCGCGAGTACGGCGGGGACTATCGCATCGCACGGATCGATCTTGGCCGGCAGCACGAGGACGAGTCCTACGTGCGGCTCGAGATCAGTGCGGACGACCAGGAGCGGCTGCAACGAATCCTCATGCGGATCCAGGTCCACGGCGCGAACATGGCCGACCCCGGCGACGCCCGGACGAGCCCGGCTCCCTCCGACGGGGTGTTCCCCGCGGATTTCTACTCCACGACCAACCTCGCGACGGAGGTGCGGCTGGACGGGCGCTGGCTGGAGGTGCGAAACCCGGAGATGGATTGCGGACTGCTCGTCGAGGGCGACACGGTTCGCACGATCCCCGTCTCCGACGTGCCGGTCGATGCCCAGATCGTGTGTGGGGCCACCGGCGTACGAGTGACGATGCCCGAGGTAGTGGACTCCGGTGATTCCTTCGGTTTCATGTCCTCGACGGTCTCCAGCGAGAAGCCGCAGGCGCTGCTGGTCCGGCAGATCGCGGCCCAGATGCGCGAGGTCAAGGAAGCCGGCCTCAAGGTGCTGTGGGTCGGCGGTCCGGCGATCGTGCACACCGGCGCCGCGCCGGCGATGGTCGCGCTCGTCGAGGCGGGGTACGTCGACGTGCTCTTCGCAGGCAATGCCCTCGCGACCCACGACATCGAATCGGCCCTGTTCGGTACGTCGCTGGGCGTGGACCTGGCGAAGGGATCAGGGGTGGCACATGGGCACGAGCACCACATCCGCGCGATCAACACCGTCCGCGGCTGCGGCTCGATCGCCGCGGCGGTCGAGCAGGGGGTGCTCACCGGCGGGGTGATGCACGCGATGGTCCAGGCAGGCAAGCCGTTCGTCCTGGTCGGATCCGTCCGCGACGACGGTCCGCTGCCCGACGTCTACACCGACGTCATCGAGGGGCAGCGCGCGATGCGGGCGGCGCTGCCCGGCGTCGGCTTCGCGATCATGGTCGCCACCATGTTGCACTCGATCGCGACGGGGAACATCCTGCCGGCGGCCATCCCGCTGGTCTGCGTGGACATCAACCCGGCCACCGTGACGAAGCTGGCCGACCGCGGCAGCGCACAGGCCATCGGCATCGTCACCGACATCGGGCTGTTCCTGGAGCAGCTCGTACGCGAACTCGTGCCTGACTACAAGTCGCCTGCCTGACTTGTCGGCGGTGATGCGAGTTGGGGGTCGGCCGCGGAGCGGCGGGCGAGATCGGCAGCTCCCACCAAGCCGGCCGCCGCGCCGAGGGCTGCCGCCGTGATCACCAGTTCGGGCCGGAAGCCGCGGCCGGACAGTACGGCGGAGTAGCGCTGCCGGGCTGGCTCGAGCAACAGGTCGCCGACCTCGGAGACACCGCCACCGACCACGACCATGCCGGGGTCCAGGATCGCGGCGAGGTCGGCGATGCCCTGGCCGAGCCAGGCACCGGCCTCGGCCAGCACTTCCAGCGCCGCCGGATCACCTTCCAGGGCGGCGACCGTCACATGCGTGCCTTCCAGCGCTCCGGCGTGCCCGGCCAACTCGATCAGCCGACGGGCGGCCAGCGGGGAGCTGTCGGCGAGGTCACGGGCGTCGCGGGCCAGCGCCCGGCCGCTGGCGTACTGCTCCCAGCAGCCGCGATTCCCGCAGGCGCAGCGCCGCCCACCAGGGACGACCCGCATGTGCCCCCACTCCCCCGCCACCCCGAAGGCGCCGCGGAACAGCTCGCCGTCGAGGACCATGCCCCCGCCGATTCCGGTGCCGAGGGTGATGCAGAGGACGACGGACTCACCCCGGGCCGCGCCGAAGCGATACTCCGCCCAAGCCGCGGCGTTGGCATCGTTCTCTATCCAGACCGGTACGCCGAGGCGTGCGCGCAGCGCCTCGCGCAGTGGCTCGTCACGCCATGCCAGGTGCGGTGAGAACAGCACCGTCGCCCGGTCCGCGGCGACCCAGCCGGCCGCACCGACGCCAACCGCGTCGACGTCGTAACGGCCGGAGAGGTCGCGGACGAGTTCGGCGATGACGTCCTCGGTCTGGGCCGCGTCCTTGTGTGGTGTCGGGAGTCGCACCGAGTCGAGTACCCGCCCGTCGGCGTCGACAACACCCGCTGCGGCCTTGCTGCCGCCGATGTCGACCCCGATGGCCAGCCCGGCGCCTGCCTCAGCTGACATCAATGTGCTGCACCGTGGGCGGCGGACCGGCCTCGGCGCGATCACCTCCGGACGGCGTCAGGAGCGAGCGCACCGCGTCCAACAACGCCGCGCCGGATTCCATGAGCCGTGCCGTGGCCTCGGGGCGTTGCCCGCGTACGACGGCGATGAGCTGGCACAGCGGGCAGTACCGGCAGTCCTCCGACGTACCGGCGGCTGCGGCGAGTCCGACGGTGTGGTCGTGACTCCAGTCCGAGAATGCCTCGGCGAGCCGGCGGGCCTCCTCGGCCAGGGTTCCTGGCTCGGTCACGCGCGGGGCCACAGGTCGGGATCGGGCCGGAAGACCACCCGCAGCCTGCCGTCGGCGAGGCCGGCGCCGGCGACCTGGCAGCGGCGGAGCACCCCGGGCAGCGCCAGCAGCCGACGGTAGCCGCCGACGGTCAGGACGAGGTCGTCGCCGCTGCGGGCAAGATCCACCGCGTCCTTTACCGCGTGCGGCAGGGCGATCGACAACTCGAACCGCTCGCCCTCGTCGTCGGGCGCACGGCGTACGTCGACCAGATCGCCGGCTGGCGGTGCGGCGAGCGGGTCGTCGGACCCGTAGAGGTCGGCACCGATCGCGGCCAGCGCGGGCAGGCCGATCGGCTCGGCCGGTCGGTATTGCGCCTTCCGGATCGGCAGGTCCGGGAAGGACGCCTCCACCTCGTCGAGCTGCGCCTGCTGGGCAGTGGCCCATGCCTCCCGCCAGGGGTCGCCGCCGCCGGGGATGAGCCGGTTGACGACGACAGAGTCGAGCCGGTGGCCGAAGAGCGCCAGCGACGTCGCGGTCCGGCGCGCCTCGGCCAACACGACCGCCTCGGCGGTCAGAACGAGCCGGATCGAGGTGTCCTCGTGATCGAGCAGGGTCTGTACGCCGAGCAGCTCGGCGTGCAGGCGCGACACCGCCTCGACGACACCGTCACCGGGTAGCGGGACGCCTCCGAGCAACGGGCCGAGTCCGCGCACCATCCGCCGGTGGGTGGGCAGGATCCGCTCCATGTACCACTGCAAGGCACGGGGCAGGGCGAGCAGCCGCAGCGTCTCGGCCGTCGGGGCGCAGTCCACGACGATGGCATCCCACCGACCACTCGCTGCCTGCTCTTTGACCGCTGTCAGCGCCAGGATCTCTTGCGCGCCGGGCAGGACAGTGAGTTCCTCAGCGGCCATTGTGCCGACGCCGCCGCGACCGAGCAGGTCCGTCAGGTAGCCGCGCAGGACCGACCAGCTCTGCTCGAACCGAGCCTGGGTGTCGACCTGCATCGCCGACAACCCACCGTGCACCTCGGCCGGCTCGGAGCCCAGCGCCGTACCGAGGGCGTCGGCGAGGGAGTGCGCCGGATCGGTCGAGACAAGCAGCACCTTATGGCCTTGACCGGCGACGAGTGCGGCGCTGGCCGCGGCCATGGTGGTCTTGCCTACGCCGCCCTTGCCGGTGAACAGGACCAGGCGCATCTGGCTAACCTTCAACCCGCTTCTTCAGCTCTTTCAGCGCGGTGTCCATGATGACTTTTTCGGCCTTGCGCTTGAACATCCCCAGCATCGGGATGCTCAGGTCGACGGCCAGGGTGTACGTGACCTCGGTGGACTCCCCCTGCGGCTGGAGCTGGTAGGAGCCGGTCTGAGACTTCTGCATCTGCCCCTTGACCAGGTGCCAGTCCACGCGAGAGTCGTCCTCGGCCCAGTCGTACTCCAGCACGTAGTCGTCCTTCACGACCCCCGCGTCGAGCAGAAACCGCACCTGCCGCGGGTGATCTCCCGATCCGTCATCCAGCACTTCGCAGCTCTTCACGAAGCCGGCCCACTCCGGATACGCGGGAAAGTCCGCGATGACCGCCATGATCTGCGCAGGTGCCGCATCGATCACGATCGATTGCGTGGACTGATCCGCCATACGCTGAACCGTACAGTCCCGCCCCCCAGGTCCAGCCGACGCGCGGCTCCGGGTCAAAGAGAGCCCGCGACCTCAGTCGTTGGACAGGGTGTAGTAGATGTAGTCCGCCCCGTCCTCGTTGTCGACGCCGTGGACCAAGCCTTGGTACCCACCGGCGCCGCCCGACGGGATGTAGCTGTACACCGTCGAATCCGCGTTCGTCGTCACCCACTCGATGGTCGGCCCGTCCATCTGCCGAGCCTGCTCCGCGTAGGCGGCGGCCAGCTCCTGTACGTCGGCCCCGGCAGCAACTCGAAGCAGGACGCCGAAGCCGCCGGTGAGGCTGCCCGGCGAATACTGGACGAGCAGTTCAGTGCCCGCCAGCAGCACGTACCTCTCGTTGTCCTCCTGGTTCGCCACCGTGTCGGGCGCCAACGGGCCGCCCACGCCGGGTCTGACCCGCGCTGGCGGCGGCTCAGGCGCCGCGCCTCCCGGCCACGGATGCGACATGACATCAGACGGTCGGTCCGTCCGCAGCCCCGACACGATCAAGGAATAGTGGCCGGTGACGTCGCCGGGGGCAGGCTGCATCTCGAGACTCACCTGCAGCGATCTCCTCGGCGAGACCTCAGGGCGGAAACGGGCAATGAAGCACTCGAACCGGCCGTCGTATGCCACGCATCCGATCGCGGCGCTCGCGTCGTTCGGGACGAGCAGCACCCCGAAGAGCTCATCCAACATGGCAGACCAGGTCTCGATCGGATCACCGATCACCAGTAGAACCGCGGTCCACGAGTCCGCTGTCGGATCGTCGTCGAATTGGCTGTACTCCGCGGGCGTCCCGATGAGGCGCCCTCGAGATCGTCCTTTGGCTGCCAGAAGATCTGCTTCGCCCGAAACGCACGAGCCTTCAGCTCGCGTCCGGTTACGACCTTGCGAGCAGGGTCCGCCCGCAGGTAGTAGTGGACGATCACCCCGTCACTCCAGGGCTCGATCCACAAATCCATGCTGCCGCTCAGCGCGGGCCAGTGACGTTCCATCGCACCCCGGCATCGGCGCGGTCCTGGAACACCGTGAGTCGCAAATCGGGCCACCACGCCCGCCATCGGGCCGGGTCGCGCACCAGCGCGGCGACCCGCGCGGCGGGTGCGACGACGAACGTCTCGTCGATCAAATCGACCATGGCCACGAGACCATTCCAGCACGGGCCGACACGCGGCGGCTCCCCTCCCTCACGCAGAGACGCTAGATTCAGCGATCACTCAGCTCAACGACGAGAGAGGTCACCGTGCGCGAGCTTGCCGTCCCGGCCGTCGTCATCACCCCGCACGAGTCGAACCTGAGCAACCCGGTGTTCGAGAACGCGGCCTCCGACCCCGACCACGCCGCCTTCTCGGTGCGCGGCGAGGGTGGGTGGACCACCATCAGCGCCAAGGAATTCGCCGACGACGTGGCCGCGCTGGCTAAGGGGCTGATCGCTTCCGGCATCAACGTCGGTGACCGCGTGGCGCTGATGAGCAAGACCCGGTACGAGTGGACCCTCGTCGACTACGCCATCTGGACCGTCGGCGCGATCACGGTGCCCATCTACGAGACGTCCAGCGCCGAGCAGGTGCAGTGGATTCTCAGTGACTCTGGAGCAGTTGCCGCCTTCGTCGAGACGGAGTCACATCAGGAGCTGGTGACAGCTGCCCGACCTGACGCCCCTGACCTCACCCAGCTCTGGCAGATCGACGGCGGGGGCTTGGACGAACTGCGTACGGACGGCGCGGACGTCGCCGATGGGGACGTCGTCGAACGTCGCAAGGCAACGAACGTGGACAGCCTCTGCAGCATCATCTACACGAGTGGCACGACCGGCCGGCCCAAAGGCTGCGAGCTGACACACGGCAACCTCCTCTTCGACATCGGCAACGCGATTCCGGGCCTGTCCGCGCTGTTCAACAAGCAGGGTTCCACTCTGCTGTTCCTGCCGCTCGCCCACGTCTTCGCCCGGCTGATCCAATGCGGCGCCGTACAGACCGGTGCGCGGTTGGGGCACACGGCCGACGTCAAGAACCTGCTCGCCGACCTCGCGGGCTTCCAACCCACGTTCCTGCTCTCGGTTCCACGTGTCTTCGAGAAGGTCTACAACGCCTCCAAACAACGGGCACACGCCGACGGCAAGGGCAAGATCTTCGACGCCGCGGAGGACACCGCCATCGCCTATTCCGAGGCCATCGACAGCGGCGGACCCGGCGTCCGGTTGAAGCTCAAGCACGGTGTGTTCGACAAGCTGGTCTACTCCAAGCTGCGGGCGGCGCTGGGCGGTCAGTGCCACTCCGCGGTCTCCGGGGGTGCACCGCTGGGCGCCCGGCTCGGCCACTTCTTCCGCGGCATCGGGCTGACCGTCTACGAGGGGTACGGCCTGACCGAGACGTCCGCGGCCTCGACGGTCAACCTCCGTGACGCGATCAAGATCGGGACGGTGGGCAAGCCGCTGCCGGGCGTGTCGGTGCGGATCGCCGACGACGGCGAGATCCTGCTCAAAGGCCCGCACATCATGCGCGGGTACTGGCAGAATCCGGCGGCCACCCGCGACGTGCTGTCCGTGGACGGCTGGTTCCAGTCCGGAGACCTCGGTGAACTCGACGACGACGGCTTCCTGCGGATCACCGGCCGTAAGAAGGAGATCATCGTCACCGCCAGCGGCAAGAACGTCGCCCCGTCGGTGCTCGAGGACCGACTGCGAGCCCACCCGCTGGTGAGCCAGTGCATGGCCGTTGGCGACCAGCAGCCGTTCATCGCCTGCCTGGTCACGATCGACCCGGACGCGTTCGGCCCGTGGAAGGCGGCGCACGGCAAGCCCGAAGGCGCTGGCGTGGGCGATCTGGCCGAGGATCCCGACCTTCGCGCGGACATCCAGGCAGCGGTGGACAACGCCAACCGCGCGGTGTCCTCGGCCGAGGCGATCAGGAAGTTCCGGATCCTGTCCGTCGACTTCACCCAGGAGGGCGGCGAGCTGACGCCGAAGTTGAGCGTGAAGCGCAACGTCGTACTCAAGGAGTACGCCGACGACATCGCGGCGCTGTACGCCCGCTGAGCGCCGGCTCAGCCGCGGAGCAGGCCCGCCAGGCGTTCGGCGAGCAGGTCCCAGCGCCATTCCCGCAGGACCCATTCGCGCCCGACCGCGCCGAAGGCCGCGGCCCGCACTGGGTCGGTCAGCAACGACACCAGCCGGCTCGCGATGGCCGGCGGCGACAGTGGATCCTGCACGACGTATCCGGTCGCGCCGTCCTGGACCGCTTCGGGTGCGCCGCCGGAGTTCCCCGCCACCACCGGAAGTCCGGTTGCGGAGGCTTCGAGGTAGACCATCCCAAGCCCTTCGACGTCGAGGCCGGCCCGGCGGGTCCGGCACGGCATCGCGAAGACGTCACCCGCGGCGTAGTACGACGGCAGCTGAGCCCACGGCACCTCCCCGCTGAACCGCACCGCGTCGGCGACCCCGGCGCGGGCCGCCATCCGCTGCAGGCGGGCCAGGTCCGGCCCACCGC
>JACCXW010000373.1 GCA_013696785.1 Geodermatophilaceae bacterium
GACCAGGTGTAGTCGCCGTCGTCGCTGGTGATCTCGACGTCGAGTTCCACCGAGTCGCCTTCCTCGGTCTCACCGTCGCAGGTGAAACTCCCCCCGCTGACGACCTCTTGCTCGGCCGGGCAGGTGACATCGATCTGCAGCCCGAATTCGTCTTCGTACTGCTGCGAGATGTCCTCGGCGACCTGGGTCTCGTCGAAGATGTCCTTGCCGAGGCCGATGGGAGAACCGGGCAGCACGAGCAGAAGCACAACGGCAAGCAACACGACGAGAGCGACTATCCCCGCGATGAGCGGCATCTTGCTCTTCTTCACCGGTCCGGCGGGGGAACCCGACCAGTCGGGCTGACCGCCGTAGGGCGGTTGCCCGTACTGCGGCTGCTGGCCGTAGGGGGCTTGCTGCTGGCCGTATGGCGGCTGCTGGCCGTAACCCGGCTGTCCGTAGCTCGGCTGCGGCGCGGCCGGCGAAGCGCCGTAGGTCGGGGCGCTGAACTGCTGGGTCGGCGGCGCCGGATCGCCGTACGACGGCTGGGCCGGCTGGCCACCGTAGCTCGGGGAACCGGGCTGGGAGCCGTAGGCGGGCTGAGCGGGCTGGGCCGGCTGCCCGCCATAGCCCGGTGCCGGCGATCCGTAGGAGGGCTGCTGCGGCTGAGCGGGCTGACCCTCGCCGTACGGGCTCTGACCGCTCGACGCCGGAGTCGCTCCCTGCCCGTAGGGATACGGCGGGTTGGGCTGCAGCCGGTACGGGTCAGCCGGCGGATCGGGCTGCTTGGACGGCTGCTGCCCGTACGGGTTGTGACCCTCGCCGCCCGACGGAGGTGTGCTCATCTCGACTCCCGTGCTCGATTGCGGTGCCGTTGTATTGCGGCGTTGTATTGCGGCGCTGTACCCCTGCGCTCGTGACGACTGACTCGCAGCGTGTGCATTCTGCCAGAGGGAACGCCGAAGTACCCCGCGGATGCGGCGCGGGTCCCCCAGGCCGAGTTCAGCTGACGCCGCTCTGGGCGACGACGCCGCGGCGGATGGCTGTGATGGCCGCGCGGGCAGTGGCCGCCGCCGGCCCCGCGTTGGTCTTCGCGATCTGGTCCAGGAGATCCAGCAGCTGGCGGCACCACCGGACGAAGTCTCCGGCGGCCAGTTCCTGCCCGGATTCGGTCAGCCCCGACAGCACGCGGTCCAGCGGCTCGCCACGGGTCCACCGGTACGCCGGCCAGCAGAAGCCGAGGTCAGGCTCGCGGGTCAGCTCGAGACGATGCCTGCTCTCCGCCGCCTCCAGGTCGGCCCAGAGCGTCACGGTCGCGGCCAGCGCCGGCCGGATCGCGCCGTCTGGTACCCGCGCGCCGTCGCTCTCCCCGGTGCGCGATTCGTACAGGACGGCGGAAACCACGCCCGCCAATGACGCCGCGTCCAGGTCCTCCCAGGCGCCGGTTCGCAGGCATTCGGCGACGAGCAGGTCGCTCTCGGACCAGATCCGCGACAGCGCCCGGCCGGAGTCGGTGACCGTGTCCCCGGCCAGGTAGCCGCGCTCCTCGAGCAGGGCGCACACCCGGTCGAAGCTGCGCCCGATCGAGTGCGTCTTGCCCTGCACGCGTCGGGTCAGCGCATCGGTCTCCCGCTGCAGCCTGGCCCACCGCTCCGCCCAGCGGGCGTGGTCTTCCCGGTCGGCGCAGCCATGGCACGGATGGGAGCGCAGCGAGTCGCGCAGCCGGGCCAGCTCCCCGTCGTCCGCGGCCGCCGAACGGCCTTTCTTGCGCGGACCGAGATCGGCTGCCATCCGCGCCGTTCGCAGCGTCGCGGCCAGATCCCGCCGGGCCTGCGGTGAGCGGTGATTGAAGTGCTTCGGTACGGCGACGCGCGCCAGCGCCAGCACCGGCGCCGGGAAGTCCGCCGAGCTCAGCCGCCCCGCCCACCGCTGTTCGGTGAGTACCAGCGGCCGGGGCTCCCCGACCGCGCCGTGTCCCGGGTCCAGCACCACCGCCAGCCCCTGCCGCCGACCGGCCGGGATCCGGATCACGTCGCCGGGCCGCAACGTCTCCAACGACTCCACTGCCATCGAGCGGCGCCGGGTGGCACCCTCCCGGGACAGCAGCGACTCACGGTCCTTGATGCGCCGGCGCAGTTCGGCGTACTCGGCGAAGTCCCCGAGATGGCAGCGCATTGCCTCGGCGTACCCGTCCAGTGCCTCGGTGTTGCGGGTCACCTGCCGGGCCAGCCCGACGACCGACCGGTCGGCCTGGAACTGCGCGAAGGAGGATTCCAGCAGCTGCCGGGCGGCGGCACGGCCTACCTGCCCCACCAGGTTGACAGCCATGTTGTACGACGGGCGGAACGACGAGCGCAGCGGATACGTGCGAGTCGAGGCCAGCCCGGCGACCAGGCCTGGATCGACGCCAGGCGCCCACTGCACGACCGCGTGACCCTCGATGTCGATGCCACGCCGCCCGGCCCGCCCGGTCAGCTGCGTGTACTCCCCCGCCGTGATGTCCGCGTGGGTCTCGCCGTTGAACTTCACCAACCGCTCCAGCAGTACCGACCGGGCGGGCATGTTGATGCCGAGGGCCAGTGTCTCGGTGGCGAAGACGACCTTCACCAGACCCTCGATGAACAGTTCCTCGACGGTCTCCTTGAACGTCGGGATCAGGCCGGCGTGATGGGCGGCCACCCCCCGCTCCAGGCCGTCGAGCCATTCCCAGTAGCCGAGGACGTGCAGGTCATCAGGCGAGATCACCGCGCAGTGCCGCTCGACGATGGCACGGACGCGATGGCGCTCGTCGTCGTCGTTGAGCCGCAGTCCGGCACTCAGACACTGCTGGACGGCGGCCTGACAGCCGGCCCGGCTGAAGATGAAGTCGATGGCCGGCAGCAGACCTTCACGGTCCAGCCGGTCGATGACGTCCGGGCGCGGCGTGGGCCGCCCGCGTCGGGGACGCTGACCGCGGCGGTCCTCCCAGCGCCCCTCCAACCGACGTTCCTGCTCACGCACGTACCGGGCCAGCTGTGGGTCGACGTCTCGTGAGCCGTGCCGGGCGAAGAGGTCGAAGATCCGGGTGCCGACCAGCATGTGCTGCCACAGCGGGACCGGCCGCTCCTCGCTCACGACGACCTGGGTGTCACCGCGGACGGTGACCAGCCAGTCCGCGAACTCCTCGGCGTTGCTGACCGTCGCCGACAGCGAGACCAGCGTGACGGAGGCAGGCAGGTGGATGATCACCTCCTCCCAGACAGCGCCGCGGAAGCGGTCGGCCAGGTAGTGCACCTCGTCCATCACGACGTAGCCGAGGCCGGTCAGCGCCGACGAGCCGGCGTAGAGCATGTTCCGAAGCACCTCGGTGGTCATCACAACGACGGGTGCGTCCCCGTTGATGGCGTTGTCACCGGTCAGCAGCCCTACGCTCGCCGCGCCGTGCCGCTCCCGCAGGTCGGCGTACTTCTGGTTCGACAGCGCCTTGATCGGCGTGGTGTAGAAGCACTTGCGGCCGGCCCGGAGCGCCAGCGCGACGGCGAACTCCCCCACCACCGTCTTGCCCGCCCCGGTCGGCGCGGCGACGAGGACGCCCGAACCGTCCTCGAGTGCCTCGCACGCTTGGATCTGGAAGTCGTCGAGCACGAAGGGAAGCTCCGCGCGGAACCGGGTCAGTTCCGGATAGGCGCCTCTACGGCGGGCGGCGGCGTACCGCTCGGCGGCGCTGCTCATGCCGCCCACGCTAACCTCCGGCGCGACGAGTTCGCGGCGGCCCTACGGACGTGGCGGCGTACGGCGCGGCCGTGCTCGCGAAGTCTCGCCTCGACGGCGGTCGCCAGGACGGCGGCCTTGCCGCGCCCCGCGCTGGGGTTGAGCAGCAGGCAGATCGACTGCACCGACGAATCAGGTCTTGGCGTCGGACGGTTCGGCCCGTTCGCCGGCCGGCTCGGCCTCCAGCGCCGACGGCCGGACGTCCAGCGTCGACGGTCGCGCGTCCAACGGGCTGGCCTCGTCGTCGTCGACGTCATCCCAACCCGCCGCGGCGTCCCGGCGGGCGCGACGCTTGTCGTTGATCCGCGCGAACTGGATCGCCAGCTCGAACAGGATGCACATCGGGATTGCGAGGGCCAGCATGGTGAACGGGTCAGTGGTCGGCGTGATGAGTGCGGCGAGCAGGAAGGTGAGGAACAGCAGCCAGCGGCGGGACTTCTTCAAGACGGCGTAGCTGAGGATCCCGACAATGTTGAGCATGACTCCGAGCAGCGGCACTTCGAAGGCGATGCCGAAGGCAAGCAGCAGCTGGGTGACGAAACCGAGGTACTCAGTGGCGCCGAGCACGGGCTGGATGCCTTCCCCGGACAGGCCGAGCAGCAGCTTCAACCCGTTGGACAGCGTGACGTAGGCCAGCGCGGAGCCGGCGGCGAACAACAGGGACGAGGCTGCGACAAACGTCAGCGCGTAGCGGCGTTCGTTGCGCTTGAGGCCGGGCGTCACGAAGGACCACAGCTGGTAGAGCCACCACGGCGCCGAGAGCACGAGGCCGGCGATCAGGGAAACCTTGAGCCGCAGGGTGAGGTTGCTCAGCACGTCGAAGATGAGGAGTGTGCAGTTGCCGTTCTGGTCCTCGCTGAGCGAGCCGCGGACATCCGTATCCAGGTTGCAGTACGGCGCCTTGAGGAAGGCCAGGATCTGGTCGTAGAAGATGAACGCGACCACCATGCCGACGGCGATGCCGATCAGGGCGAGGCCAACCCGATTGCGCAACTCGCGCAGATGAGCGATCAGGCTCATGCTGGCGTCGTCCTCGGCAGCGGCCGCCTTACGCCTGGGCAGCCGTCGAAGCCGCCCGCTCATGCGCTGTGGTCCGAGCCCAGATCAGCGCGGGTCGTCAGAGCGCAGCGGTGTCTTTACCACTGGCGTCACCGTCGGAGCCTGTGCCGGTACGGGCGTCACGACGGGCTGCTCGGTCGCCAACATGGGGCGGACGGTCTCAGCTTCCGCGCGGGTCTGGACGTCGTCGTCCTTCATGCCCTTCATCTCGCCCTTGAAGATCCGCAGCGAGCGACCCAGCGACCGCGAGGCATCGGGCAACTTCTTGTATCCGAAGAGCAGCAGGATGGCCAACAAAATCAGGCCGATCTCCAAGGGGCCGAGTCCCATGCCGATCGTCCTTTCTCGTGTCCCAGTGAGGGAATCTGCGTCAATGGTAGCCGTGATCGATGGCCCCGCTTCGAATCCGCGGAATCAGCCAGCGGTGTTCGCCCTATGTTCGGCGCTGTGCCGCCCCGCGGATGGCTTCCGCGACGCCGCCACGATGAGACCGAGGACGCGGGGTAGGACGTCGGCTCGGGTGAGCGTGATCGCCCGCTGCAACCGGCGCAGCTGGCCCGCCAGCCCGAAGCCGACGATGCCCAGGATCAATCCGGCGGCCACCAGCGCGACGATCCAGGCGATGAGAACAATCACGCGGCGACGATAGCCGCTGAGCCCGAGCGTTTGGATCCGCCCACGTCGGCTAGGGCCCTTCCTGGTAGCCGGCCAGGGCCGCGGCCGCCTCCTGCCGCACCTCCTCGGCCAGGGCTGGTGGGTCCAGCACGGTGACCTCGGTGCCGAGGCCGAGGACGAGGCGGCGAACCCAGCGAAGGTCGGCGACTCGCAGCACGATCTCCAGCTCGGAACCGGCCTCGGTGACGCGTTCGCACGGGTAGTAGTCCGCGACCCAGCGGGCACCGGCTCCGAGACGCAGGGTCACGGCATCGTGTTCCGCGGACGGCCGGAAGACCCCGGTGCTCACGTCGCGTGGATGCGCCTCGGCCGGTACCCGGGCAGGTTCGGTCAGCATCTGGACGGCGTCGATACGGTCCAGCCGGAACAGCCGGACGTCACCCGAACGCCGGCACCACGCCTCGAGGTAGCTGCGGCCCTCGGCGAGCAGCAGCCGCATCGGGTCGACGACCCGCTCGGTCGTCTCGTCGCGCCCGGCCACGTAGTACGTCAGGTGCAGCGCGCGCTGCTGGTCGAGGGCCCGGCGGAGTACGACGAGGTGCTCGTCGCTGTCCGGCCGCTGGGCGCCGCGGTCCTGCAGGTTGACGGTCAGCCCGGTGGGCGCCTTGGCCTGCGTGCCCGCCGCAGCCTCGATCTTGGCCGTCGCCCGGTCTACGACGTCTCGCTCGGCGAGTCCGGGTACGTCGGCGAGCGTCCGCAACGCGACAAGGAGGGACAACGCCTCGTCGGAGGTGAGCCGCAGCGGGCGGTGGATGCCGGCATCGAACGTGACAGTCACGCTGTCCCCCTCGAAGGACAGGTCGATCAGGTCACCCGGGCCGTGTCCCGGCAGGCCGCACATCCAGAGCAGCTCGAGATCCTGGCGCAGTTGCGCCTCGGTGACCCCGAAGTCCCCCGCGGCATCAGCGACCGGGATACCCGGTCTGGCCTGCAGGTAGGGAACCAGCGCCAGCAGCCGCGGCAGCCGTTCCGTCGGCGGCAGCGTCCTCGTCGGGCTCGTCGGGCTCATCGGGCGACCAGTCGGCGCAGTCTGTCCATGACGGCGTCACGGACCTCGGGCGGGCGCAGGGCGAGCACCGCGGAGCCGAAGCCGACCAGCCGGTCGGCAAGCGCCTCGGGATCTCCGTAGCTGACCTCGAACTCGTCGCCTTCGGCGGTGCCGGCGCCCGTGGACGTGGCGGTACGCCGTAGTCCCTGCGCCCGGCCGGGGCGGATCAGCACGACGGCCGTCCGCGATGTCGGCGGGACGCTGTCGGAGACGATGGCGGTCAGGTCGATGCCGTCGGGGATGGTCACGGTGTCCGGCCGGCCGGCCGGCGCGACGTCGCCGAGGATCCGGGACAGCCGGAAACAGCGCGTCGCCCGTCGTACCCGGTCGTGGCCGACGAGGTACCAGCGGCCGCGCCAGGACACCACGCCCCAGGGCTCCACCTGGCGGGCCTCGGTGTCGTGGGCCCCCGGGCGCCGATAGTCGAACCGGATCGGCCGGGCGGCGCGGACTGCGTCCAGGCATGGCTGGAACGCCGGGTCGCTCGCCTCCACGCGGGGCTCGATGCCGGGGGCGGCCTGGCTGTCCACATCGATGCCTGCCGCGCGCAGCTTCTGCAGCGCGCCGTGCGCCGCCTGGGACAGTCCCGCGGACTGCCAGAGCCGAGCGGCCAGGCCGACGGCGGCGGCCTCGTCGGCGGTGAGATCGATGTCGGGCAACTCGTAGTCGCGGCGGGCGATGCGGTAGCCGTCCTCGGTGTCGGCCCAGCCGTTGCGCCCGGTTTCCAGCGGTACGCCGAGATCGCGCAGCTCGGTCTTGTCGCGCTCGAACATGCGCTTGAACGCCTCTTCGCCTGGCGCGGACCCGTCACCAGGTCCGTAGCCGGGCACCGCGCTCCGGATCCGCTCCGCGGTCAGGAACTGCCGAGTCGAGAGTAGGCAGATCACGAGGTTGACCAAGCGTTCGGCGCGGCGTGCGGACACGAGCCCGACCCTAATGCGCCTGCGGGCCTTCCTCCGCTAGGGCGAACGTGGCGCGGCCTCCCGGCAGTCCTCCAGAACTCCTCCCCCGGCGATCATGAAGATGTGTGGTCCGTTTTGCCCGGAAACGCCCAGTCGGGCCGGTCCGAAAGTTCATGATCACCGAGGTGTGGGGGCGGCTTCACGGTGGCCGGAGAGGGTAGGGGCAGTAGCCTCGCTGCGATGATCCGGTGGCGTGTCGGGACGGTACAGGCGGTACGCCGTACCTGGCGCGGCGCGGTTGACGTCGACGTGCTGGTCGATGGGGAGTCACTGCGGGCGCTCGCGTACGTGGACCTCGTGGGCAGCCCGGAGCACGGCGATGAGGTGCTGCTCAACACCACGGCTGCCTCGATGGGCCTGGGCACGGGCGGATACGCGTTGGTGGTGGCGATCCCCGCCCGGTTGCCCGGCGACCTGGACGGCCCAGGGCATCTCGTCAAGGCGCGCTACACCCCTACCCAGGCGATCGTCTTCGGCGTCGACGAGCAGGACTCGCCGCACCACGCCGTACTGGCGGCGGCGTCTTCTCTGGACGGGATGCCGGTCGTGGTGGCCGACCTGCACTCGGCGCTGCCGGCTATCGTGGCCGGCGCTCTGTCCGCCCGACCACCCGCACGGGTTGCGTACCTGATGACCGACGGGGCGGCGCTGCCCATCGCGTTCTCCCGGACCGTCGCCGGGCTCGCGCCGCTGCTGGGCGGCACGATCACCTGCGGGCAGGCCTTCGGCGGCGATCTGGAGGCCGTCACGGTGCACACCGGACTGCTTGCGGCCCGGCACGTCCTGCGCGCCGACCTCACGGTTGTGACCCAGGGGCCGGGCAATCTCGGCACCGGTACGCCGTGGGGCTTCTCCGGCGTACAGGCCGGCGATGTCGCCAACGCCGCCGCCGTGCTCGGTGGGCGTGTCGTCGGTGCGTTGCGGATCTCCGACGGCGATCCGCGCGAACGCCATCGCGGCGTCAGCCACCACAGCACCACCGCCTTCGGGCGGGTCGCGCTGGCCGGCCTCGACCTCGTCGTACCAGCTGGATTGCCGGAGCCGCTGGCCGCGCGGGTGCACGCCGATCTCGCCGACCAGCCCGACCGCAACCGGGTGGTGGAGGTGCCGACGGCCGGCCTGGACGATGCGCTGCGGGCCTCGCCGGTGCCGCTGTCGACGATGGGGCGCGGCCTGGACGAGGACCACGCGTATTTCCTGGCCGCGGCGGCAGCCGGCGCGTACGCCGCAGGGCTCACATTGACGCGATGAGCTTTTCCACCCGCTCGTCGACCGACCGGAACGGGTCCTTGCAGAGCACGGTCCGCTGGGCCTGGTCGTTGAGCTTCAGATGCACCCAGTCGACGGTGAAGTCCCGGCGCCGCTCCTGCGCGCGGCGGATGAACTCGCCACGCAGCTTGGCCCGCGTCGTCTGCGGCGGCACGTTCTTGGCCTCGAAGACCTCGAGGTCTCGCACCACCCGCTCGACCATCCCCCGGCGTTCGAGCAGGTAGTAGAGACCGCGGTCGCGGTGGACGTCGTGGTAGGCCAGGTCCAGTTGGGCGACCCGGGCGCTGGACAGCGACAGGTCGTGCTTGGCCCGGTAGCGCTCGATCAGCTGGAACTTGGTGGCCCAGTCGATCTCGCGGTCGATCAGCCCGAGGTCGCCTGAGTCGACCGCCTTGAGGGTGCGACCCCACAGTTCCATCATCCGCCGGTACGTCGCATTGAGGCCCTCGCGTTCCACGAAGTCGTGGCAGCGCGCGTGGTACTCCGACTGGATCTCCAGCGCGGACAGCTCGCGGCCACTGGCGAGCTTGACCCGCTTGCGGCCCGTCATGTCGTGGGAGATCTCGCGGATCGCGCGGATCGGGTTCTCCAGCGTCAGGTCGCGCAACACCACGCCGGCTTCGATCATCTGCAGGACGACGTCTGCGGCCGTGACCTTGAGCAGGGTCGTGACCTCGTTCATGTTCGAATCACCGACGATCACGTGCAGCCGGCGGTACCGCTCGGCGTCGGCGTGCGGCTCGTCGCGGGTGTTGATGATCGGCCGCGACCGCGTGGTCGCGGAGGAAACGCCTTCCCAGATGTGCTCGGCCCGCTGGCTGACGCAGTAGATCGCGCCGCGCGGGGTCTGCAGCACCTTGCCGGCGCCGCTGATGATCTGCCGGCTGACGAGGAACGGGATCAGGATGTCGGCCAGCCGCCCGAACTCACCGTGCCGGCTGACGAGGTAGTTCTCGTGGCAGCCATAGGAGTTGCCGGCGGAGTCGGTGTTGTTCTTGAACAGGAAGATGTCCCCGGTCACGCCCTCGTCGTGCAGCCGGTGCTCGGCGTCGACGAGCAGCCCTTCGAGGATCCGCTCCCCCGCCTTGTCATGCGCGACGAGGTCCGTCACGTCGTCGCACTCGGGGGTGGCGTACTCCGGGTGTGAGCCGACGTCGAGGTACAGCCGGGCGCCGTTACGGAGGAACACGTTCGATGATCGGCCCCAGCTCACCACCCGCCGGAACAGATAGCGGGCGACCTCGTCAGGGGACAACCGGCGCTGGCCGCGGAAGGTGCAGGTGACGCCGTACTCCGTCTCGATCCCGAAGATCCGACGATCCATCACCAGAGCCTAGGCGCTGCCTCAACTCGGAGTCGGGACTAGGCCGGGTCGTTGCCCGAGTTGTTGTCCGGGTCGTTGTCCGAGTCGTTGCCCGAGTCGTTGCCCGAGTCGTTGCCCGAGTCGTTACCGGGTTCGGCGTCCTCGGTCGCTCCGGAGGGCTCCGCGTCGACGTCTCCGGCCGGGCCGTCCCCGACGTCCGTTCGCCCTGCGGTTGCGACCTCCGCGTCCGTGTCGGTGGTGATTGTCGCGTCCGTTTCGGCTTCGCTGTCGGCCCTGACCCCGACCCCGACCCCGGCCCCGGCTTCGACGTCGGCGGGGCGCGGCATGGCCGGTGGCCGGCCTGGCTGAGGCTCCGGCGGCGGGCCTGGCGGCAGGACCTCCGCGACCTCCGAGGCGGCATCAGCTACCGGTACGTCGACACCTACCGGTACGTCGACCACGGCAGTGCTCGGCAGCAGCTCGACAAGGGCCTCGCGAGAGATCCGCCGGAACGCTCGCTGCGGGCGACTCCGCTCGAGGATGGCGACCTCCAGCTGGTCGGGGGGAAGCTCCCGAGGTTCGCCGTTGCTGCCGCCGACGGAGGCGAGCGCACGGACGGCGAGTTCGATCGCCTCGGCCAAGGACATGTCGGCGTGGTAGATCTCGCGCATCGTCAGGGTCATCGCCTCGGCCTGGCCGCCCATGATCACGAAGCCGCGCTCGTCGACGATCGAGCCGTCGTAGGTGATGCGGTACAGCTGGTCGGATTCCGGGTCCTTGCCGACCTCGGCGACGCAGAGCTCCACCTCGTAGGGCTTCTGCTGCTCGGTGAAGATGGAGTTGAGCGCATGGGCGTAGGAGTTGGCCAGCTGCCGTCCGCTGACGTCCCGGCGGTCGTAGGAGTAGCCGCGCATGTCGGCGAGCCGGATGCCCGCCGTGCGCAGGTTGTCGAACTCGCTGTAGCGCCCCACCGCGGCGAACCCGATCCGGTCGTAGATCTCACTGACCTTGCGCAGGGCGGTCGAGGCGTTCTGGGTCTCGGCGATGAACAGCACGCCGTCGGCGTAGCTGAGCACGGCCACGCTGCGACCGCGCGCGATGCCCTTGCGCGCCAGCTCCGAACGGTCGCGCATGATCTGCTCGACCGAGGCGTAGAACGGCATCGTCACGGCGGTGTGCTCCTCCTGCGTACGTCGGGGTGCGGGTCGGTCAGTCGGTTCGGGGTCCGGTACTGCGTTCGGCGATCACGGTCTCTGCGGCCGCGATCACCTCGTCCTCGGGCACCCGGACCGCACCCTCGGCGGTGATGGCGAAGAGGATGGGGAACAGGCGGCGCACGAGGTCCGGGCCGCCGGTGGCCGAGTCGTCGTCGGCGGCGTCGTACAACGATTCGATGATGGCGCGGACCGTCGCCGCCCGGTCGCGGTCGGGCGCCCACAGCTTCTTCAGCGCGCTCTTGGCGAACATCGAGCCGGACCCGATGGCGTCGTAGCCGAACTCCTCGTAGACCCCGCCGGTCACGTCGTAGCTGAAGATCCGCCCGGGCCGGGCCGGGTCCGTCGCTTCGGGGTCGATCCCCGCGAACAGCGGCACGACGGCGAGCCCCTGCATCGCTGCGCCGAGGTTGCCGCGGATCATCGTGGCCAGCCGGTTGGCCTTGCCGTCGAGGGAGAGCGAGGTGCCCTCGATCTTCTCGAAATGCTCGAGTTCGACGGTGAACAGCCGGATCATCTCGATGGCGATCCCGGCGCTGCCCGCCATCCCGACGACGGAGAACTCGTCCGAGGCGTACACCTTCTGGATGTCTCGCTGGGCGATGTAGTTGCCCATGGTCGCGCGCCGGTCGCCACCCATGACGACGCCACCCGGAAAGGTTGCCGCGACGATCGTGGTGGCCGTGGGCGCGACGTCGGAGGCGGCGGTCGGCGGCAAGGCGCGGCGGCCGGGCAGCAGGTGCGGCGCGGAGTCGCCGAGGAAGTCTGTGAAAGAGGAGCCGGTGGTCAGAAATGCCGCTGGAAGTTCGCTGGTCAAACGCGCCCGTTCGTTCACGCGCCGACCCTACCCGCGCGCTGGATAAGTGCTCGGAGGCCCGGCACGATCGGCGGCAACGCGTGTTCAGGGAGTGGCTACGGGTTGCAGACCGGCTGCCTACTGGCCACCTTTCTGGACGTAGGAACGCACGAACTCCTCGGCGTTCTCCTCCAGCACCCCGTCGATCTCGTCCAGCATCGCGTCGACGTCCTCGGACAGCTTCTCGTGCCGTTCCGCGACGTCGGAGTCGACTGTCTCCTCGACCTCCGGCGCGTTCTCCTCGCGGCGAGACGGGCGCTGCTGCTGCCCGCCGGTGTCCCTCGTCGTCATCGTGCGCTCCCGTCATTGCCCGCTGCATGATTGCCCGCTGCATGATCGCCCGGTTCATGATTGCCCGGTTCATAGCCGCCGATCGCGGTCGGCCGGCCGATCCTCCTGCGCGCGACCCTACCCGCGGTCACCGACAATGAGACTGACTCTGCGCGCTACTGGCCGCCGGTGATGGTGTCTACCAGCAGGGCGGCGGTGTCGCAGTCATCCAGCAGCGCCCCGACGTGCTCACGGGTGCCGCGCAACGGCTCCAGCGTCGGGATCCGGACCAGTGACTCACGCCCGATGTCGAAGATGACGGAGTCCCAGGACGCCGCGGCGACGTGACCCGGGTAGCGCCGCAGGCACTCCCCGCGGAAGAAGGCACGGGTGTCCACCGGCGGCGCGGTCATCGCGCGCTCGACCTCGGCCGACGTGACGAGCGTCTGCATCGACCCGCGGGCGACCAGCCGGTGGAACAGCCCGCGTTCCGGGCGTACGTCGGAGTACTGCAGGTCGACGAGTGCCAGTCTCGGGCTGGCCCAGCCGAGGGAGTCGCGGGCCCGATAGGCCTCCAGGAGCCTAAGTTTGGCCACCCAGTCGAGTTCCTGGGCGCACAGCATCGGATCGCGTTCGAGCCGGTCCAGCACCGACTCCCACCGGTCAAGTACATCGGCGGTCTGGTCGTCCACATCGGACCCGAGCCGACTGTCCACATAGGACCGAGCGAGTGCCGCGTACTCCATCTGCAGCTGTACAGCGGTCATCCGGCGGCCGTCGCGGAGTCGAAGCAGACAGCGAAGGCTCGAATCGTGCGAGACCGCCCGCAGTGTCTGCACCGGCTCCTCGACGGTCAGGTCCGCAGTGATCGCCTCGTTCTCGATCATCGCGAGTACGAGCGACGTCGTACCCATCTTCAGATACGTGGCGATCTCGGACAGATTCGCATCGCCGATGATCACGTGCAGTCGGCGGTATTTCTCGGCGTCGGCGTGTGGCTCGTCGCGGGTATTGATGATCGGGCGCTTCAGCGTCGTCTCCAGCCCGACCTCGACCTCGAAGAAGTCCGCCCGCTGGGAGATCTGGAAGCCGTCGTCCCGGCCGTCCTGCCCGATGCCGACGCGGCCCTGACCGCAGATCACCTGCCGGGTGACGAAGAACGGCGTCAGGTGCTTCACGATGTCGCCGAACGGTGTCTGCCGGGGCATCAGGTAGTTCTCGTGCGAGCCGTACGACGCACCCTTGTTGTCGGTGTTGTTCTTGTACAGCTGGATGGCCGGCTGACTCGGAACGCTGGCCGCGCGGCGGGCGGCCTCGGCCATCACCCGCTCACCGGCCTTGTCCCACAACACCAGATCGCGCGGCGTCGTCACCTCCGGCGTGGAGTACTCGGGGTGGGCGTGGTCGACGTACAGGCGGGCGCCATTCGTCAGGATCACGTTGGCGAGACCGGCGTCATCGTCGAGATCGGTGTGGTCCATCGCGTGCGATGGGGACAGGTCGAAGCCACGCGCGTCGCGCAGCGGCGACTCCTCCTCGAAGTCCCAGCGGGTACGCCGTAGCCGCGGTGCATCGGCAACCGCCCAGGCATTGACGATCTGCGAGGACAGCAGCATCGGGTTCGCGGTCGGCTGCCCCGGCACCGAGATGCCGTACTCGACCTCGGTCCCCATGACCCGCCGTACCGTCACGGCATTCCCATGATCGTGAGGCGGACACGCCGCGACCCGCCGACCCCGCGCCTCATGATCAAGAAACGGATCAGAGGTACTGACCGGTGTTCGTCGCGGTGTCGATGGCGCGCCCGGCCTCGCTGCCCTTGCCCGACACCAGGGTGCGGATGTAGACGATCCGCTCACCCTTCTTGCCCGAGATCCGCGCCCAGTCGTCGGGATTCGTCGTGTTCGGCAGGTCCTCGTTCTCCTTGAACTCGTCGATGCAGGCGGTGAGCAGGTGCTGGACCCGAAGCCCCCGCTGACCGGAGTCCAGCAGATCCTTGATGGCCATCTTCTTGGCGCGGTCCACGATGTTCTGGATCATCGCGCCGGAGTTGAAGTCCTTGAAGTACAGGATCTCCTTGTCGCCGTTGGCGTAGGTGACCTCGAGGAAGCGGTTCTCCTCCATCTCGGTGTACATCCGCTCGACCGTGCTCTGGATCATCGCCGACACCGTTGCCTCCGCGCTGCCGGCGTGCTCGACGAGGTCGTCGCTGTGGATCGGCAGATCGGGCGTGAGGTACTTGGTGAAGATGTCGCGGGCGGCCTCGGCGTCCGGGCGCTCGATCTTGATCTTCACGTCCAGCCGGCCGGGCCGCAGGATCGCCGGGTCGATCATGTCCTCCCGGTTGGAGGCGCCGATGACGATGACGTTCTCGAGGCCCTCGACGCCGTCGATCTCGCTCAGCAGCTGCGGCACGATCGTGTTCTCCACGTCGGAGGACACGCCGCTGCCACGGGTGCGGAAGATCGAATCCATCTCGTCGAAGAACACGATGACCGGCGTACCTTCGCTCGCCTTTTCGCGGGCCCGCTGGAAGACCAGCCGGATGTGCCGCTCGGTCTCGCCGACGTACTTGTTCAGCAGTTCCGGGCCCTTGATGTTGAGGAAGTAGCTCTTCGCTTCGCCCTCGCCGCGTTCCTTGGCCATCTGCCGGGACAGCGAATTGGCTACCGCCTTGGCGATGAGGGTCTTGCCGCAACCGGGCGGGCCGTAGAGCAGGATCCCCTTCGGGGGTCGCAGCTTGTGCTCGCGGAACAGGTCCGCGTGCAGGAACGGCAGTTCGACCGCATCACGGATCGCCTCTATCTGGGCGCTCAGGCCGCCGATGTCGGTGTAGTCGATGTCCGGGACTTCCTCCAGGACGAGTTCTTCCACCTCGCTCTTGGGGATGCGTTCGAACACGTAGCCGGAGCGCGGCTCCATCAGCAGCGAGTCGCCGATCCGCAGCGGCGCGTCGAGAAGCACGTCGGCAAGGTGGACGATCCGCTCCTCGTCGGTGTGCCCGACCACGAGGGCGCGGTCGCCGCCGTCAAGGATCTCCTTGAGGGTGACGACGTCGCCGGCCCGTTCGAAACCCTTTGCGGCGACGACGTTGAGTGCCTCGTTCAGCATGACCTCCTGGCCACGCTGCAGGTCGCCGACGATGACGTTCGGGGACACCGACACCCGGAGCTTGCGCCCGCCGGTGAACACGTCGACCGACTCGTCCTCGTAGCTGCTGAGGAACAGGCCGTACCCGCTCGGCGGTTGCGCGAGCCGGTCTACCTCCTCCTTGAGGCTGATCAGCTGATCGCGCGCGTCGCGCAGCGTCCCGGACAGCTTCTCGTTGCGTTCGGTCAGATAGGCAACCCGGCCCTGGGCCTCGGCGAGGCGTTCCTCGAGCAACCGCAACTGACGTGGGGAATCTGCCACCTTGCGCCGCAGCAGCGCGATCTCCTCCTCGAGGAAGGAGACCTGAGCCAGCAGCGCTTCGCCGTCACGGTCTCGTCTTCCTCGGGCGGCAGCACGCTCCGCATCGTGTCCACTGCTCGACATTGCTTGCCACCTCCCGCCCGGTCAGCCCACCCTATACACGCGGTTCGCGTGCCGCCCGCAGGATCGACGCCTGACACTCCGCAGCCCAGCGCGTACGCCGTCGCCCGTAATCCGGAATTTACGCGTCCGAATCAGGCCGGGGTTTTCGCCGGCCTCCGTTGCCGGGCCGGGGCGGTCACGCCGTCGGCCAACCGTCGTGACGTGACGAGGAATGCGGTGTGCGCGACCATGCGGTGGTCCGGGCGCACAGCCAGCCCGACGACGTGCCAGGGGCGCACCAGCGTCTCGAACGCCGCCGGCTCGGTGAAGCCACCGTGTTCCCGGAGGCCTTCGACGAGCCGCGACAGCTGGGTGACCGTGGCGACGTAGCCGATCAGCACGCCACCCGGCCGCAGCGCGGTGGCCGCGGTGCCGATGACGCTCCACGGGTCCAGCATGTCCAGCACGATCCGGTCGACGTCGGTGACGTCGTTGCCGTCGAACTCGCCCAGCCGCAAGTCCCAGTTCGCGGGCGCCGTACCGGTGAAGCGCTCGACGTTCTTGCGGGCCGTGTCAGCGAAGTCCTCCCGCCGTTCGTAGGACGTGACAGATCCCTCCGCGCCGACCGCGCGCAGCAGGGAGCACGTCAGCGCGCCGGAGCCGGCCCCAGCCTCGATCACCCTGGCGCCGGGGAAGATGTCGCCCATCATGACGATCTGCGCGGCGTCCTTGGGATAGATGACCGCGGCCCCGCGCGGCATCGACAGCACGTAGTCGGCGAGCAGCGGTCGGACGGCGAGGTACGCCGTACCGCTGGTCGAGGTGACGACGACACCCTCCGGGCGGCCGAGCAGGTCGTCGTGGGCGATGGCACCGCGATGGGTGTGGAAGGCCCTCCCGGCCTCCAGCGTGACCGTGTGCAGCCGCCCCTTGGGGTCGGTGAGCTGAACCCGATCGCCGGGTTCGAAGGTCGGGTTCGGCCGGCTCACCGGGCCGATGCTACGCACCTGCCCACGCGCACCCCTGCCGTTATGATCATGGGCTCCGCCCAGTTCTGACCGGCTCAGCTCCATGATCACGGCGGCTTGACGGAAATTGTCGGAGGCCTCGCCTACGGTTCCTGGTGTGAGCGTCGATGCCCTTCCCGCAGCCGAGGCGCATCACCATGTGACGGAGCTGTCGAGCCCGGTGATCGGGTCGCTGTCGCCGTCGAGGGCGGCGGACTTCAAGACCTGCCCGCTGCTTTACCGCTTGCGCAGCATCGACCGGCTGCCCGAGAAGCCGAGTCCCGCGGCCACCCGCGGCACGCTGGTGCACAGCGTCTTGGAGCGTTTGTTCGACCTGCCCGCCGCCGCCCGGACGCCGGCCGCCGCTCAGAGCCTGCTGCTGCCGGAGTGGGACCGGCTTCGCGAAACCGAGCCGGAGCTTGACCAGCTCTTCGACGATGCCGCCGAGCTGGCCGGCTGGCTGGGCTCGGCTCGGGATCTGGTCGAGACGTACTTCGCCCTGGAGGACCCCACCTGGGTGCAGCCGACCGAACGCGAGCAACTGGTCGAGGTGCTTCTGGACGGTGGTCTCCTCCTACGCGGCGTCATCGACCGGCTGGACGTTGCCCCCACCGGCGAGATCCGGGTGGTGGACTACAAGACCGGAGCAAGCCCGCGGGACGCCTTCGAGGGCAAGGCGCTGTTCCAGATGAAGTTCTATGCGCTCATCGTGTGGCGGATCCGCGGTGTCGTGCCCCGGCAGCTGCGGCTGATGTACCTGGGCGACCGCGACACCCTGACCTATTCCCCGGACGAGGACGAGCTGGCCCGGTTCGAGCGGAATCTGCTGGCGCTCTGGGACGCCATCGCCACGGCCACCGCGACCGGGGACTTCCGACCCAATCCGAGCCGGCTCTGCGACTGGTGTGATCACCAGGCACTCTGTCCCGCGTACGGCGGGACTCCCCCGCCGTGGCCCGTCGTCGTGGACCCGCCGACTCTCGAGGCCGACTGACAGCCTCATCGTGACCGAGGGGCCCAGCTGCACGCGTCGTGCGCTGCTAGCGTCCGGCCATTCGGGGCTGCCGCCAGCAGGTGCGGTCCCCGGTTCGACGGAGGAGCAACCCTGATGCGAATACGCCACGTCACCACGCCGAGGACGACCCTAGCGATCCTGGCCGCAGCGGCCGTCGTCATGGGGCTTCTCACTGTCCCGGCCGGAGCCGCTCCGGCGGATCCCGCAACCAGCGGCCCGGCCATTGACGCCTTGCAGACGCAGGGGCGGCTGACCCCGATGGGCTCGGGC
>JACCXW010000406.1 GCA_013696785.1 Geodermatophilaceae bacterium
CCCACGTTCCGACCGACCGCCGGGTGCTGCTGCCGTTGACTCCGGTGGATCGCCCCGAGTCCGCCCGGCCGGTGCCCGGGCACGGCGGCGATCTCCCGGCGGGACTGGCACCGGCATCGGGGCCGAGGATCATGCGCAAGCGCCTCGACGGGGGACCGGTGGCGCCGTTGAAGCTGGCCAGCGGCTGCGACCGCCGGTGCGCGTTCTGCGCCATTCCGGCCTTTCGCGGCGCCTTCGTCTCCCGCCGGCCGACCGATGTGCTGGCCGAGGCCGTCTGGTTGGCCGGTCAAGGTGTACGCGAAGTGGTTCTGGTCAGCGAGAACTCCACGTCGTACGGCAAGGATCTCGGCGACCTGCGCCTGCTGGAGACGCTGTTACCCGAACTCGCCGCGGTGGACGGCATCGACCGGGTGCGGGTCGCCTACCTGCAGCCGGCGGAACTGCGGCCCGGCCTGCTGCAGGTGATCGCCCAGACGCCGGGCGTGGCGCCGTACTTCGACCTGTCCTTCCAGCACGCCAGCGAGGCGCTGTTGCGACGGATGAGACGGTTTGGTTCGCGCGAGCGTTTCGTCGCGCTGCTGGACCAGATCCGCGAGCTCGCCCCTGCTGCCGGCGCACGGTCGAATGTCATCGTCGGCTTCCCCGGCGAGACCGAGCACGACGTCCAGGAGCTCGAGCGGTTCCTGATCGAGGCGCGGCTGGACGCCATCGGCGTGTTCGGTTACTCCGACGAGGACGGGACCGAGGCGGCGTCCTACGAGGGCAAACTCGGCCAGGACACCATCCGGGAACGGGTCGAGCGCGTGAGCGCACTGGCCGAGGAGCTGACCGCGCAGCGTGCGGAGGAGCGTGTCGGCGAGACCATCACCGTCCTCGTCGAGTCCGTTGACGGGTCCGCAGCGGCGGCGGCGGAGGGCCGCGCCGCTCATCAGGCGCCGGAGGTCGACGGTACGACGACGTTGCGCGGCGCACGAAGCCTGCGGTTAGGCGACCTCGTCGTAGCCAAGGTCGTGGCCAGCGACGGGGTGGACCTGGTGGCCGAGCCCGTGGCGATGGCGGCCGCGTCATGACCGGCATCGCAGGCACATGACGGCGCTCGTACCGGACCCGGCCGGGATCCCGCCACAGACCGTCAAGGTCGTCAACGTCGCCAATGCACTGACGATGATGCGGATGGCGCTCGTCCCCGTGTTCGCGGTGGTTCTGCTGTACTCCGACGGGACCGACGAGCAGGCTCGCGTCCTGGCCTGGGCGATCTTCGCGGTCGCCGTTGTCACTGACCACTTCGACGGCAGGATCGCTCGTAAGCGTGGCCTGATCACGAATTTCGGAAAGCTCGCCGATCCGATCGCGGACAAGGCCCTGACGGGTACGGCGCTGGTCGGCCTGTCCGTGCTCGGGGAACTGCCCTGGTGGGTCACTGTGGTGATCCTCGGCCGTGAACTCGGCGTGACCCTGCTCCGATTCTGGGTGATCCGGCACGGCGTCATCCCGGCCAGTCGCGGCGGAAAACTCAAGACCCTCGTCCAGGCAGTCGCGATCGGCCTGTACATCCTGCCGCTGAGCGGCTTCCTCGGCTCGCTTCGCTGGTGGGTGATGGCAGTCGCGTTCCTGCTGACGGTCGTCACCGGCCTCGACTACGTGGCCCGTGCGGTGACGCTACGGCAGACCAGTGACCGGGCCCGCCTCAAGCGTCTCGCACGGTCGACACAGCGCGAGAACGGGTCCTGACCGGAATCCTCGGCCTCGACGAGGTGTTCTGCTGAGGGTGTTACGCCGTCGGCGGACAGCCGCCCGCTGACGGGCCGGGCGACGGCAGCGCGGGGTACCGTGTCCAGCAGCGAGCCTCGAGCGAACGAGAGCAACGAGAGCGGAAGGGGGCAGGGAATGCCACTGCTGCGTCAGGTGCTCGGCGAAACCCTGCGCTCGCGCCGGCTCGGCCAGGAGCGCACGCTGCGCGAGGTGTCGGGACAGGCCCGGGTCAGTCTCGGCTACCTGTCAGAGGTCGAGCGGGGCCAGAAAGAGGCATCATCGGAATTGCTCGCGTCCATCTGTGACGCGCTCGGGGTCGAGTTGGCCGAGATCCTGGACGAGGTCAGTCTGATGCTGCGGCTGGCCGACCTGACCCACGTCGCCGACGCCGGACCGGTTCGCGAGTCGGGCCCGGTCCTCTCCGCTGCCGCCGCCTGATTCGGCACCGCGCAACCGCCTGATTCGGCACCGCGCCGACCGCCATCGGGGCATCTTCGGGTCGGTCGGTCGCCAGGCTCCCGCCGGACCTGAGACGATGGGCGGGTAACCGGCGCTGACAGCGCTGCTGATGAGGAGGACACCGGCTATGGCCAACCCATTCGTCAAGTTCTGGAAATACTTGATGGCTTCTTTCTCCAACCAGATCGACGAACGGGCTGACCCCAAAGTCCAGATCCAGCAGGCAATCCAGGACGCCCAGCGCCAACACCAGGCGTTGTCGCAGCAGGCCGCACAGGTGATCGGAAACCAGCGCCAGCTGGAGATGAAGCTCAACCGCCAGCTCAGCGACGTGGAGAAGCTGCAGGCCTCGACCCGGCAGGCACTGACCCTGGCCGACCAGGCGCGAGCGGCCGGGGACGAGCCCAAGGCGCAGGAGTACGAGCGGGCGGCGGAAGGCTTCGCTACCCAACTCGTCGCCGTTGAGCAGGGCATGGCGGACATGAAAGTCATGCACGACCAGGCTCTGCAGGCCGCCGACCAGGCGAAGAAGGCTGTCGAGCAGAACGCGATGATGCTGCAGCAGCGCCTCGCGGAGCGGACGAAGCTCCTCAGCCAGCTGGAGCAGGCCAAGATGCAGGAGCAGGTCTCCTCGTCGCTGCGCCAGATCAGCAACCTGGCGGCCCCGGGTAACACCCCCTCGCTGGAGGAGGTCCGGGACAAGATCGAGCGCCGATACGCCAACGCGCTGGGTTCGGCCGAACTCGTCGAGAACTCCGTCGAGGGCCGCATGCTCGAGGTGCAGCGATCGACGCTAGACGTGGCCGGACGGACCCGAATGGACGAGATCAGAGCCAGCATGGCCGGCGGCTCGGCCAGCTCCGCACCTGGGGCGATCAGCGCACCCGCCGCCATGCCGTCACTCGACAAGGCCCCGTCCGCGGCCCCACCCCAGGCCGCCCAGCCGGCGACCGCGCCCAACGATGCCGAACGCTCCTGACCGACGCGGCTGGGTGACCCGCGGGCTGCAGGTTTTCGACCCCGCCGCCCGGGCCGCCCGCAAACGTCGTCGCGCCCGCCGCTCGCTCGGCTATCGCCTGCTCGCGACGATCGGTCTCGTCTACCTCACTGCCGCTGTCGGTGAGTCCTCGAGCCTGGAACTCGACGAATTGTTCTGGGGTACGGCGAGCGTCCTGGCCGGCCTTGGCACGATCGGCGCGGGCCGGCTGGTCTGGCGGATAGAACGCGCACCACGCCCCGTTCACCTTCCACCGGCGCCGACGCCCCCGCCCGCCTTATCGGCCGCCCGCGCGCCCATAAGCCGGCTGACCGCACGCGAGAGCGCCCTCGGAGAACTGCTGACGGTGCTCGGACCGGTGGCCGGCGACACCTGGCAGGAGGCCACGGCCGCGGCGGTCGCCCTGCGGCATCTGGCCGCTCAGATCGTCGTGCTCGAGTCCGCGCGCGGCGGCGTGCCGGCCGAGGCTCGTCCCGGTCTGGATGCGGCGCTGGCGGCGCTGCGGTCCCGCCTGGAGGAGGGCGTCTCGGCGTACGACCGGCTCGTCTCCGCGGCGACCGATGCAGTGGCCGCGAGCGCCGACGGCGATCGTGACGAATCGGGGTCCGTGCGCCGGCTCGAAGAAGCGGCGGAAAGTCTGACCGGTCTGGCCCGCGGCCTGCGCGAGGTACCGGTCCTGCCGCGGTAGTCAGTCCTCCATGATCGGCCGTACTTCGACCACCTGACCCGATGCACCGCGTTCGTCGCGCCGGTGGAGCTCGTGGAATGGAACGCTATGGCCGAGGTGCTGCACGCCGGCGGTTCGGTGCATCGCATGTGTCCCTTTCGGTGGGCTGTCGTCCCCTACGACGAAGGGCGGGCCGCGACTTCGGCCACCGGCTGGCAGGTGGGGCACCAGAAGGCGGGCCGCTGGTACGGCGGCACGCCCTGATCGGCACTGACGATCGCCGTGCCGCATCGTAGACAGGGCCGGCCGGTCCGCAGGTACACCCAGAAGTTCTCGCCTCGGCGGTTGCTGCCGGTTGTGGACTGCTCGGGCGCGTCCTTGTTGCGGGACAGCATCCGGTGCGCAAGGTCGACGAGGCCGGGCAGGTCGCCGACCGTACCGGTCGGGGTGAACGGGTGCACGCCGCGCAGGAACAGCAGTTCGGCTTTGTACATGTTGCCGATGCCGGCCAGGGTGCGCTGGTCGAGCAGCGCCTGGCCGATTTCACGGGCCGGGTCGAGCAGCAGCCGGCGGACCGCCTCGCCGGCGTCCCAGTCAGGACCGAGCAGGTCCGGACCGAGATGCCCCACCAACTCGGCCTCCCGATCGGTGGGCACGACGGCGAGATCGTGCACGCGGTAGCCGACACATTCCCACTCCGGGTTGCCCAGCACCGCCCGGACGGCGTACGCCGGACCGCCGCTCCAGGGCCGCCCGGTCCGTACGATCCGCCAGCTGCCGTCCATCCGCAGGTGCGAGCGCAGCGTCAGTCCGCTGTCCAGCCTGGTGAGTAGGTGCTTGCCGCGAGACACGACAGCGCGCACCGTCATCCCCGTCAGATCCGTCGTCGCGAGCGCGGGAACGCGCAGGTCCGCGCGACTCAGCGCACGGTCGGCAAGTGCGGTGTTCAGCCGGCGGGCGGTGAGCCAGACGGTGTCTCCCTCGGGCATGCCGCCATCCTCGCGGCTGGGGTCACCGTCACTGGACCGGGGGGCTCGCCAGCGCCCGCAGTCCCGGCAGGGCCGCCTCCATCGCCTCGGCACCGGCGGCGATGTACTGATCGGCCAGCTGGAAGCTTCGCCACGTCCCGGGACCGAACACGGGCGTCACCGGGACGTCCGCGAGCCCGGCCTGCCGGGCCGAGGCGTCGACCTGTGCGAGTTCCAGTGACTCCACCACCGTGTCGCGGTCGCGGCGTGGGGCAGCCGGGCTCGGGTCCTCACCCGGCCATGACTCCAGGGTCGCTCGGCCGAGCAG
>JACCXW010000315.1 GCA_013696785.1 Geodermatophilaceae bacterium
GCACAACGCGCGACCCGGTGGGCGCAGAATGCCTGAACGGGTTGCCCGGACAGGGTCGCGTCCGGAGCGCATTGTTCGATGCCGGTTGCCGACCTGCGCAGGGCAGGAAGCTGCTCAGCAGATCTGGTGCCAGATCTCCTGCAAGAACGCTCAACCCCTTCGTCAGGTCGAACTAGCTCGTTGAAAGCTGCCAGGCCCGGTCAGCGTGGTGAAGGGGAGGCGGTCGGCGGCTGCGTCGCTGGCTGCGGTCCGTACGCGGTCAGGAAGCGGTCCCGGAACCTGTCCATCGGCCAGACCGGGGCCTGCGGACTAGGCAGCATCCCCTCCTGCCAGCCCCACGCCGAGATCCGATCCAGGACCTTCGGGTCGCGGGCGATGATCGTGATCGGTACGTCGCGGCTCGCACCCTGCCCGCTGACGATCGTGGCCGGCTGGTGGTCGCCGACGAGGATGAGCACCAGGTTGTCGTCGCCGAAGGTATGCACGAACGAAATCAGGGTACTGAGCGAATACTGGATCGACTGAGCGTATGCGGCCTTGACCTGATCTGGGTTCCCCCAGATCGTGTCGGGCGAGTGTCCCTGCGCGGCCATGTTGTCGAAGACTGAGCCGTCGCCGATCTCGTTCCAGCCGACCAGGTGCGGCAGCGGTGCCCACGGCCCGTGAGAGGACACCAGGTCGATCTCCGCCATCACGGGGGCATGATTCGGAGTCGCCAACTCCCGCTGCTCAAATGCGGACAGGACGTACTGGTCGGGCATGGATGCATAGCTGAAGCTTGGGCCGGCATAGCCGACGTTCCGGCTGTCGTAGATCGTGTCGTAGTGGTAGAACGACGTACCCTCCGGCCAGTCCTCAGTGTTTGCTGGCAGGTCGCCGACCGTACGCCAGCCTGCGCGTTTGAACGCGCCGCTCAGCGTGAGGCGGTCGGTGGCAACCAGCTGGTCGTAGCGCTGCTGAGTGTCGATCCAGCGGCCTGACTGCAGTGTGGAATGCGCGAGCCAGCTGATGCCGCCGAGCGTGGGTGACGTCAGGAACGCGCTGCGGGAGGAGAACCCGTCGGCGCGCAGTGTGTGAGTGCTCGCGTTGAGGACGGCGTTGACCTGCGGCGAGAACGGCGAGTCCTGGACAGCTGCCCGGCCGTAGCTTTCGACGAATGCCACGATGACGTCCTTACCCCGCAGGCCGGTGAGCAGGTCCTGACCGGGTGTGTTGGCGAATGGGTCATCCGCCGCCAGCACCTCATCAACCTGGTCGTGGACGAATACGCTCGCGGTCGTGGACGCGACCGGTGCGCCGCCAACCTGGACGCCCAGCACGGCGCACATGCTCCAGACGACTCCGACCGCGGTGACCGCCCATGCCGAGGAAGCCCGATGCCGGGCGGTGAACCGCGTCAGGCGGAGGACCGACGCCGTCACCGCGACGAGCACGGCCACGAGGAGGAGCACCGCGCCGGCGATGGCGGCGGCGGCCCGGTCCGGGCCGATCGAATCGCGCAGGACGTCAGCCCCGGACCTCAGGTAGCCCCAGTCGCTCACCGGGTTGAACCGCCGGCCAAGCACGGACAAGAAGCCCAGGTCGAGCACCTTCAGGATGGCGAGCAGACCGAGCACGAGGCCGACGATCGCCGCCATGATCCGGCCTGCCCGCGCCGGGAGGGCAAGACCGAGGGCGACGATCAGCAGACCTTCAGCCGGGATGCGAAGGAAAGCACCAACGCTGAGGCGGGCGGGCTGAGCTGGAAAAACCAACGCCAACCAGACAAGCAGAACAGCAAGAACGCTGACCCCCCGGGCCGCCACGACGCGTGTCCGCCGTCGTTCGCCCCCAACTTCTGCCGCCACGCCTGACACCCTGGCTATCTCGACACGCTCGCGGCTGTGGACACGCCAGGGCGCTCGACGTCTTGGCGGGTCTGGACCCGGCCGTGGCGCCACAGCCAGCACACGTCGCGACCGAAGGACTCAGCGAGCAGTCCCAGTGCCGCGGTGATGGCGATCACGATGGCAAGCATAGGCAGGACGTCCGCCACGGCCATGGTGAGCACGATTCCTTGGATCGCCGCAACGGGCTTGCGCCAGTAGCGCGGCGGCAGGGTCGCGCGCATCCACGGCAGCAGCCAACCGGCCGCCACGAACACGTACCGCGCCATGCCGATGGCCAGCACCCACGGGCCGACCGACCGGGCAACGTATACGCTCAGCACGAGGACGAGGAACGCGTCGACCTCCATGTCGAAGCGCGCACCCAGCACCGACGCCGTTCCGGTACGCCGGGCGACCCAGCCGTCCACCGCGTCGAGGGTGAGCGCGACGGCTGCGAGCCCCACCACCGTGGCGACGGCAGCGGGCCCGACGAACGCGTCGGCAAGCAGCCCCGCGACGCCACCGACGAGCGTGGCCCGGGTCAGCGTCACCCGGTCAGCCGGTCCCAGCGCTGCTGTGCCCAAGCGCGCGAGTCCGTGCGAGAGCGTCGCAGAGGTGGTCAGACCACACGCGACGCCGACCAGCCAACCGGTGACACCCAAGCCAACCGTGCCAGCGAGCATGGCGAGGACTGCCACCTGTCCGATCAGCCCGATTACCGGGCCGGTTTGAACCGTCCGCACCGCCGCCTCCGTCTCTTATGGTGTACACCAGTGAAACGGGGGATGCGAGGGTGCGGTTCATTTCGGGGTCCGAAGGTGCGGGCGGGATGTGGCGTGAAGCGCTCGCCTTCTGGTTGTGCGAGCCAGGCGTGAGCGAGATCCGGCCGGTGCCGCTGCCCAAGCCCGGTCCGGACGACGTCGTCGTACGGACCCTGCGCTCCGGCGTCAGCCGGGGGACCGAGACACTGGTGTTCCGTGGCCGTGTTCCGGCGAGCCAGTACGACGTGATGCGCGCGCCGTTCCAGGACGGTGACTTCCCCGGCCCGGTCAAGTATGGCTACCTCAGTGTCGGCGTCGTCGAGCACGGACCGGCCGAGCTGCGGGGACGCACCGTCTTTTGCCTTTACCCGCACCAGACCGCCTACGTCGTCCCGGCGCGGTCCGTCGTCGTGGTGCCGGACGGCGTGCCGCCGGCGCGCGCGGTGCTCGC
>JACCXW010000461.1 GCA_013696785.1 Geodermatophilaceae bacterium
GGTCGGCACTCTGCGCTCGGCGGCCTGGATCGCGCGCGGCCTGCGGGTCCCCTCGCGCAATGCCCTCCTCGCCGACATCGTGCCGCCGGCAGCGTACGGCCGGGCGTACGGCTTCGAGCGAGCGATGGACAACCTCGGCGCGGTCTGCGGCCCGCTGCTGGCGATCGGCCTCGTGGCCGTGTTCAGCCTCCGCACCGCGATCGCCCTCTCGGTGGTCCCCGGGCTGCTGGCTGCCGCTGCCATCGTCTACGCCATTCGGAAGGCGCCGCGAGCCGAGATCCGTGAACGGGTGCCGATTCGCATTCGCGTGCGCCCGGTGCTGCGCGGGGATCTCGGCCGGCTCATGGCCGGAGTTTCGGCGTTCGAGATCGGCAATGTCGCGGCGACGCTGCTCATCCTGCGTGCCACCGAACTGCTCACGCCTGCTCACGGATTGACCACGGCGACCAGCCTGGCGCTGGGCCTCTACGTGGCCTACAACCTGGCCGCCGCTGTCGCCTCCGTCCCAGCGGGACAGCTGGCCGACCGGGTCGGGCCGGTGCACGTCCTGATCGCCGGCGTCGCACTATTTGCACTCTCGTATGCGGTTCTCGCTGCCGGTTCGACGTACTGGCTGGTCCTGGCGCTGCCGTTCATCACTGCCGGGGCGGCGATCGGGTGCGTCGAGACGGCGGAGCATTCGGCCGTCGCGGCGCTCGCACCGACAGATCTGCGGGGCTCGGCCTTCGGGATGCTGGCCACCGTGCAGAGTCTGGGTAACCTTGCCGCGAGCGTCGTCGCCGGCGCCCTATGGACCCTGGTCTCGCCCGCCGTCGCCTTCGCCTATGTCGCCGGGTGGATGCTGCTGGCGCTGTGCGTGCTTGTCGCCACCAACCGGAGACGAGGCACCTGACCGGCACTTCCGGCTCGCGGACACGCGAGACACGACGGCCTGAGTGGTTCTCCGGGGTCCGGTCATCCGGATGCCTGACCGTAAACGGTGCGGACGTTGTCCGCCGCCTGCGCAAGGATCAACAGCCAGCCGATCCCTGGAGGTGACCGCATGCCGCGTATCCGGACCCTGTCCGATCGTGACCTCACGCTGTCCTTCCTCGCCCGGCAACTCCTGCTCGTCCGCCGCCGGATGCCCGCCCACGTCGCCGTACGCCGCCTCGGCGCGCTGCAGGCCCAGTACTCGCCGTCGCCGTACGTCGCCCTGCACTCGAGGCTGGAGGGGTTCCGGACCACCGGACTGGAAGCGGCGATCACTCGCGGCTCAGTCATCAAGGCGACGCTCATGCGCGGGACGTTGCATCTGGTCCATCGCCGGGATTACCCGGCGTACGCCGCTGCGTGGCACCGGCAGGCATGGGCGCGGCCATCCGGCGCACAACAGGGACCGCCGGAGCCCGAACTCGCCGCGGATCTCGTCGCGTTCAGTGCCAAGCCGCGCAGCACCGATGAGATCCGCGACCGGGTGCGCAGGCTCACCGGTGGAGCTGTCGGCGAGGCCGATCTGCTCAACTACGCCCGGATGCTGGTGCCCTTCCTGCACGTGCCGCCATCGGGGCTGTGGCGTCGGCACGGAAAGTTCGCCGTCGTCGCCTACACCGGTGGGCTTCCCGCCGAACCCACAGCAACCGCGCTGGTCGTGCGGAGATATCTCGCCGCGTTCGGCCCGGCGACGCGGGAGTCGCCCACTTCACGTCCTTCCGGCTTCGGGACATCGATGCCGGACTGGCCTCGCTCGAGGAGGTACGGCGGTGCACGGACGAGCGAGGTCGGGAACTGCTCGACCTTTCGCGCGCACCCATGCCGATGCCGGACACGGCCATCCCGGTGCGGCTACTGGCACGGTGGGACGCGGCGCTGCTCTCGCACCGCGACCGGACCAGGATCCTGCCGACGGCACACGAGAGCCACGTCATCAAGCGCAGCAACGGCGACTTCCTGCCGACCTATCTCGTGGACGGGCTCGTTGCCGGAACCTGGTCCTACACGGCTACCAGCGCCCACGCCGTCCTCACGTTGCGACCGCTCGGTCATGATCCGCGCTGTCTCCCCGCTGGGCTCGAATCCGAGGCCGTGCGGATGTTGAGGTTCCTCGCGCCCGACTCCGGACAGCGATGTATCGAGATCGCCGAGTCCGTTCCGGCGCATATCGGCGAACGCGTTGCCGACCACAAATACGCTGGGTAATGTCGGGTCCGGGAGTACCCGTCGGCGGTCAGCCGAAGGTGTCCCACGTTGCGGAACGTCAGTGACCTGAGCAGGGCGGGGAAGCGCGTCATGAAGGCCGCGTCATGAACGTACGGCGACGACGCGCGGCCGTTGTCGTGACGGCCGGTGTTCGTCGGCACCCCCATGCGCTGGTCCCGGCTCTGGCCACCGTCCTGACTGCGCTGCTACTCGCTACTGCAACCGGCGCCGCGGCCGGCCCTTCCGATCCCGGGTCGTCGACAGCGCCGGCCAGCAGCGCTGCGAGCACCGAGACGACCGACCCCACCAGCGCCTCGCCGACCTCGACGTCGGCCGAACCCACCACCGAGACCACCACGACCGCGCCAACGACGACGCAGCCGCCGACGACGGAGCCGCCGCCGACGACGACCGGCCCGAGCACCACGACGAGCCAGAGTTCGTCATCGTCGAACCCGCCATCCCCCGATCCGCCTGACC
>JACCXW010000475.1 GCA_013696785.1 Geodermatophilaceae bacterium
CCCTCGTGCCCGTCGGTGAGCACCGCCACGAGCCGGGACCACTCCGAGCGCCGCGTTGAGGGCAGGCCCATGAGCGCTGCCGAGCGGGCGAGTCGGTCGAGGTGCGCGTCCGCTTGGAGTGCTGCGCCGGCGCGGACCAACAGCGTCTCGAACACGCCGTCACCCCGGCTCGGACCGAGGTCGAACGCGGAGAACACGGGGGAGCGGGGATCGACGAGCGTGACCACACCACGGTCGAGAACGGCGACCCGTCGACTGTCCACAAGCGACGAGCCTACGAATGCACGCGGACGCCTAGTATTCGGCTGTGCCGACACCGACGCCGGGAGGGTTGCCCGAGACACTGCGCGCCCGCGGCTACCGGCTCACGCCGCAGCGGCAGATGGTCCTCGACGCGGTTGTCGAACTCGGGCAGGGAACACCTGAGGAGATCGGCGACCGTGTCCACGGCATATCCCCCGGCGTCAACATCACCACCGTGTACCGGACGCTGGAGCTGCTCGAACAGCTGGGCCTCGTCCGGCACCGGCACTTCGGGCACGGAGCGCCGATGTATCACGCCTCGGACTACGACACCCTGCACTCGGTGTGCCACCGGTGCGGCGAGGTGGCTGTGATCCCTGGTGAGCTGCTGCAACCGGTGGCCCAGTGGCTGGTCGAGGAGCACGGGTTCGCACTGGATACCGGCCACATCGCGCTGGCGGGACTCTGTGCAACCTGCGCCGGCGACCCCTCGGCCGAATGACGGGGATACTCGATCCGGTGACCGTCGCAACGTTCCCCTCTCCGCTGCTCGCACTACCCGGTGCCGTCGCGGCCGAGGGTCGCGATGCCGGCATCGCCCAGCATTACGGGGATCCGCATGGTGAGCAGCGGCGACTCGCGGACGCGGTGGGCTGGATCGACCGCAGCAACCGCGACGTCCTGATCGTTCCTGGCACGGACCGGCTGTCCTGGCTGCACAGCCTGACGAGTCAGCACCTCGCCGAACTCGCCGACGGCCGCGGCACTGAGGCGCTCGTGCTATCCCCGCACGGTCATGTCGAGCACCACTTGCTCGTCGCCGAGACCGGCGGCGTCACCTGGCTCGACGTGGAACCCGGTACCGGTCCGGACCTCCTGACGTTCCTGGACTCGATGCGATTCCTGCTCCGTGTCGATCCCAGTGACGTGAGCGAGCACTGGGCCGTCCTGTCTCTCGTCGGACCGGATACGCCGGACGTGCTGACCGCATTGGGTGTCCGGGCTCCGGCGGCGTACGACGTCGCGCCGTTGGCAGGAGGCTGGGTACGCCGGATGCCCTGGCCGGGCGCAGCCGCTGCCGACGTGCTCGTGCCGCGGTCCGAACTCGCCGAGTTTGCGGAGCGACTGGCCCGTGCCGGCGCGACCCCAGCCGGGATCTGGGCCTTTGAGGCGCTGCGGGTCGAGGCCCGGCGACCGAGGCTGCGCAACGAGTCCGACCATCGCACGATCCCGCACGAGGTGGGCTGGCTGGAGTCCGCCGTACACCTGAACAAGGGGTGCTACCGCGGTCAGGAGACGGTGGCCCGGGTGCACAACCTCGGCCGCCCACCGCGCCGGCTGGTGCTGCTGCACCTCGACGGGTCGCTCGAGTCGCTGCCGGCGACTGGCGCTGCAGTAACACTCGACGGGCGACAGGTCGGGTTCGTCACGACCGCCGTCCGGCACTATGAGCTCGGGCCGGTCGCGTTGGCACTGGTCAAGCGCAACACAGCTGATGACGCCGTACTGCACGTCGGCGACGTCGCCGCGGCCATCGACGCCTAGCCGATCGCGGTGGGTCTGCCACTATCGGAGGCATGACGGCAACCCTGATCACGGTCGCGCCCACCGGGGCGGAGTCCAGCAAGGCCGACGTACCGGCCCTTCCGGTGACGCTGGACGAACTCGTGTCCACCGGCAGGGAGTGCCAGGCAGTCGGCGCCAGCGTCATCCACGTGCACGTCCGCGACGGACAGGCGCAGCCGACGCTGGACGGGCTCCGGCTGCGGGAGACGGTCCAGGCGTTGCGGGCCGAGACCGACCTGATCGTGCAGCTGTCGACGGGCGGGGCGGTCACCGATCCCGAGTCCGATCGGCTCGCGGTCCTGGATGCCGAGCCGGATGCGGCCAGTTGTTCCATGGGCACGGTGAACTTCGGCAGTGACGTGTTCATGAACCGCTGGGACTTCATCGTCGATTTGCACACTGCGATGCGCGATCGGGAGATCGTCCCGGAATACGAGATCTTCGACCTCGGCCAGCTGTCGACCCTGCAACGTTTGCTGGACAAGCACGGGCTGCCCTACGGCGGGCACGTGCACGCCGATCTCGTCATGGGCGTCCCTGGCGGGATGCCGGGCACGGCCGCCGCCCTGGTCGCCGCGGTCGGGATGCTGCCTGCCGGAGCCACCTTCGCTGCCACCGGCGTCGGCCGCCGGACGCTGCCCGTCATGCTCGCCGCGCTCTCAGCCGGCGGTCACCTGCGGGTGGGCATGGAGGACACGTTGACGTACGCACCCGGCGACCCGGTCACCGGCAACGCACAACTGGTGGCGCGGGCAGCCGGGTTGGCCAGAATCGCGCAGCGCCCCCCGATGTCGATCGAGGACGCCCGCACGCTGCTGGGCGTCCGGGAGCGGCGTACGGCGGCTGCGTGAATCCCATTCTCGTCGACATCGTCCGCAACGGCCGGGTCGAGTCGGTGCACCGCGGCTCCGTCTACGTCGCCGATCCCGCCGGTACGCCGGTGCTGTCTGCCGGTACGCCGGAGGAGTTGGTCTTCCCGCGCTCGTCGAACAAACCGATGCAGGCGCTGGCGATGCTGCGGTGCGGGGTGGAGCTCGCCGATATCGATCTGGCCTTGGCGACCGGATCGCATTCCGGCGAACCGGCCCACATCGAGCGGGTGCGCGCGATGTTGGCCACAGGCGGGTTCGCCGAGGACGACCTGCAATGCCCACCGCAGTTGCCGATCGACGAGGACGCGGCCCACGCCGTCCTGGCCGGTGGGGGTGGGCCGGCCCGCGTCCTGATGAACTGCTCCGGCAAGCACGCCGCGATGTTGCTGACCTGCCGCACCGCCGGCTGGTCGACAGCGGACTACCTCGACCCGGCGCATCCGCTGCAGCAGGAGGTACGTCGCGTCGTCGAGGAACTGGCCGATGAGCCCGTGCACGAGACCGGCGTGGACGGCTGCGGCGCGCCGCTGTTCGCGATCACCCTCATCGGCCTTGCTCGCTGTTTCGCGCGCCTCGTCACCGCTGATCCCGGGACGCCGCAGCGCCGCGTCGCCGACGCCATGCGCGCCCACCCGCTGTACGTGGCCGGGAGCAATCGGGAGGACACCCTGCTCATGCAGGCGGTTCCCGGTCTGCTGATGAAGGGTGGCGCTGAGGGCGTGCACGCGGCGGCCCTGGCGGACGGGTCGGCCGTCACGCTCAAGATCGACGACGGCGTCACCCGCGCCCGGATGCCGGTGATGGTTGCGGCCCTGCGACTGCTCGGCGTCGACGCGCCTGAGCTGGACCGGCAGGCCACGTCGGTCGTGCTCGGCGGCGGCAGACCCGTCGGGGAAGTCCGGCTGCGAGCGGGAGTTCTTCGTCGCCGCCACTCTCAGTGAACGGTTAAGCACGCTGGAAGAATTCGATCCTCTCCGGAGCGGCTTCTGGCCGATGAGCGTTACCCTCCGCCGGACGGGCGGCGTACTGCGGTGCGACGCTGACGGGCAGTGTGTGTTGGGGCGGGGGCGGATGCTATGTCAACCGGGGACCACCAGTTCACGCCACAGCCGGGAGACATTCTCCTTCTCGAGCGGCCGCCCAGCGGTCACAACCCCGACATCTCAAAGCTGATTCGCGATGCCACTCATTCGCCGTACTCGCACATACTCGTCGCCTTGGGAGATGATCAGTACGCCGAAGCCACCCCTGGCGACAATGGCAGGAGTGACATCGATTGTCTCGATGCCAGGCAACTAGACGAGCGCGTCAATCAGGTCGTTCGCGTCGACCTCTTCCGCGGCTCCGATCCGCCGGTCGACCGGCAGCGCCTGGTCGAGGCTGTCAGTGAATTCGCCAACCGGGCGAGACCGGGTCAACCAGCACCGGTGAGGTTCTCGTTGGGTTCCGCTGCGTGCCTGGCGATGCTCCAGCGGGTGCAGCGCCAGATCAGGGACGACAGCCTCGGTCAAACGCAAGGCGAGCACGGCTCTACACCGGTGCCTGAAGGCAGCTGGACGGATCAAGGTTTGGTTCATCTGGACTTAGAGCGGCTGCAGAGAGCCCTGTTCTGGGCGCTGGAGAACGGTGACAGCCAGCTGTTCTGCAGCGAGTTCGCTCACGTCGTGCTGAACCAGGCCGGCAGACGGACGAGGCTGCCGCAGAAGCCAGCTCTGGATACCGGCGGCTACCCGACGGACGAGCCGATCGCTGTGTTGGGGATCCGCGACCACATCCTGAGGATCGCGCAGTCGTTGTCCCGCACGGTCCTACACGACGAGAACGCGATCGAAACCATCTTCGCGGAGGCGGTGCGTGTGATCGGGGCCTATCTGCTCAAGCTCAGCCCAGCTCGCCTGACGATCGCCACCTACTTCACACCCGCCGACTTCTCGAGGTCGCCGACGTACGGGCGGATTGCTCAACGAAGGAAGGAATGCGGAGCTGAGTGGTTCGAGATGCCACCGATGCCGCCAGACGGGACATGGCCCTAGTCGACGGCTGACGTGGTGACGGCCATGGGCGGAGTCCGGCTGCTCGGGCCGGTCGAAGTAACCCATGGCGATCTTCCGATCTCCGTGGGGGGACCCATCCCCAGGCTGCTGCTGGTTCAACTTGTCCTCGCAGCCGGCAGGTCCGTCCCCGACGACCAGGCGATCGACGCTGTGTGGGGAGACTGGCCGCCGGACTCGGTGGCGGCCGCCCTACGCGTCCACATGACGTACGTGCGACGAGCGGTTCGTCCCCTCGCCTGGACCGTCGATCGGGCGCACCACGGGTATGCGTTGTCCGCAGCCGATGTCGCACTGGACGTCAACCGCCTCGACACCGTCGAGCAGGAGTTGCGAGACATGACCGATCCACTCGATACGCTTTCGGCGGTTGAACGCGGCTTGGCATTGTGGCGCGGGCCAAGCCTGACCGACCTGCGACGGCTGCCACTGGGCGGGCGGCTGGCAGCGACGTATGACCGCCGACAGGAGAGCCTGGTCGACCGTCGCCTCGAGCTGTTCCTGAGGCTTGGCAGAGCCCGAGATGCCCTTGCTCCGCTGCATCGGCTGGTCCGGGAGGACCCCCTCAACGAGGGTCGCTGGGCTCTGCTTGCCGAGGCGCTCTACCGTGCCGGACACCCCGCGGAGGCACTTGCGGCGGTCGCCGATGCTCGGAAGGCTCTCGACGAGCAGGCAGGCCTACTGCCTGGGCCGACACTGCGCACGCTGCAGCAGCGCATCCTCGACCACGAATTCGAAGAGCTGCCGCTCGCGGCTGTGTCGAGCCACGTCCCGGAGCGGCTGCGCGCCCTGCCCAAGGCCCTGGACGCCCAAGCCCCGGAGCGGCTGATTGGTCGACGGGAGCAACTGCGGATGCTCTCCGAACTGCTGACGGCGAGCACCCAACGCGCGGCATCCTCAGTGGTGCGCATCCACGGGGAGTCGGGGGTCGGCAAGTCCGCACTAGCCGCACACCTGGCTCGCGACGCCGATCGTCAAGGCATGCGGGTGCTCTACGGCTGGGCCGAGGCGGATGCCACGCGAACGCTCGGCCTGCTGGCCGAACCCCTTGCCGAAGTGGTTGGGTCACGACCGCATGTGCGCAGCAGTGAGTCCGGTCGTGCGCTGGGCCGAGTTCTGGGCTGGCGGCCAGTCGATGACACGGCGGCCTCCGGACAGCCAGCGGAGCCGGGAGCCGCTCGGGCCCAGCTGATCGATGCCGTCCGGCGAGCGCTGTCCGCGGATGTCGCGCAGGAAAGTCTTGTCGTGGTCCTGGATGATGTGCAGTGGGCCGATGAGATCAGTCTCGCTGTGCTCCGCAGCATCGCTCGTTTCCCGCTGCCCCGACCTCTCCTGCTCGTCCTGCTGGAGCGCAGTGGCTCGTCATCGGCGGTGGCCGGCCGTGGCGTAGTCGATCTCGATCTGACTGCCCTTACCGAGGACGACATCGCGACCTGGGCGAATCAGCCCGCCGGTGACTGGACGAGACATCTCGTGACTATCACCGGCGGGCTCCCCCTCCTATTGGAGGGAGTGCTTCAACGCGCGCGGGCAGGATCAGATCCGAGCGACATGACGCACGCCGCGGGACGGCTCCTCCTCCGTGACCGTTCCGCCGGGTTGTCAGCTCGCACATCGGACGCATTGATCGCGGCTGCCGTGCTGGGTCCGTCTTTCCGCTTTGATCACCTTCTTGCGCTGACACGAGGATCCGATCGCGACCTGGTGGAGGATCTCGATGCCGCCGTCCGAGTCGGCGTCCTGGCCTACGACTCGTCCGACCCGGCGTTGTTCCGGTTCCCGCACGACCTTCTTCGCGGGGCTGTGCTCGAGGACGTCACCCCGCTACGGCGCAGCATGTTGCACGCGGAGGTTCTCCGCGTCATTGCCGATCTGCCGTCCCTCGTGGCAGTCCATCACGCTCAGTCTGCGGGCACTTTCCTTCCTGCACAGGCGCTCGCAGAACTCACCCTCCGCGCCGCGGAGGAGCTACTGGACACCGTGGGCTTTGACCAGGCCCGATCCATCCTGTCCGAGACGTTGCAGGGCGTGCGGAATAACATCCCTGCCGCGCAGCGGGCGCTCTTGCTGACGGCATTGGCCCGAGCCGAGGCTGCGCAGGGCGACCCGGTTGCGGCGCGTGCGCACCTCAGCGACGCACAGGCCGCGGCCGCTACAGCCTCCGCGCCCGAGGTTGTGGCGACGGTGGTGCTCGCGGAGAGCCTGTTCGGACAGGAGGCGGCGCAGGACGCAGGGGCTGCCGTCCGACTGGCCGAGCTATTCGACGCCCTTCCCGACGCTGCCATCGGCACCCGGCTCCAGGTGATGAACCAACTCGCCTTTGCCCACGTCAACGGGGGGCGCCTGGCGGAGGCCGCGAACGCCATCGAACGGGCGCGAGGGCTGGCGGCCGAACTCGGCTCCGCGCCCGCGGAGGTCAGCGTCATCTACGTCGAATACTTGCGGTGCCTGTTCGCCGGTGAAACGACCCGGCGCGCGGCGCTCGTGGCTCGTGCGGGTCTGTTGGTCGGTGCGAACAGTGATCCCGGCCTCCGCGCGCGATACCTCGGCATGAGCATCGTCCAATCGCTGAACGACGGGCAGTTCAGCGAGGCTGATCACCGTGCAGAGGAGCTGGCCGACGTCGGAAACCGGACCGGCAGCCCCTACAGCGAGTGGATCGGTCTGGCTGGTCGTTTCAGCACGCCGTTCATGAACTGCGACCTCGTTGCGGCACACTCGGCGGCCGAACGCGCGTTCAGCTGCGGAAGCCGGAATGAGATCTTTGGAGCCTCCAGCGCGTACGCCGGCCAGTTGTTTGCACTGGGTTGGGTGCAGGGAAAGCTGGATGCGATCGCGCAGCCCACCGAGGCGCCGAGTCTGGATGGTCCGCAGCTCGCATGGCACGCGGTGCGCGCCCTTGCGCTTGCCCTTACTGCCAACCATGGCGCAGCGGCCGCCGAGCTGACGGCCGCCAGCGAACTCATCCCCGTCGTGGGTGCACATTGGATCGGCTTCGTTGGTCTGGCCTTGGCGGTGGAAGCGGCGGCGATCCTGCGGCAACGCAAGGTGCTCTCCATGGCCGAGCCGATACTCCGTCGTCGCCGTACTGATCATGTGATCCTAGGAACCGGAGCCTTGGATCTGGGCCCTGTACGCCGGTATCTCGGTTTGGCGCTCAATGGCCTGGGTCGCCGCGACGAAGCGCTCAGTGAATTGGACGCAGCGCACAGCGATCCCCGATCGGGCCGCATCTGGCAGTTGCGGGCCGCCTTCGATCTCTCGTCGCTGGGCGCAGCTCCCACCGGCTCCCGTCTCACACGCGGCGACGGGCTGCCCTGGGCCTGGTTGCCGGCAACGGAGTCATGGCTCTGAAGCACCGTTAGACCTTTGCAGCCATTTAGCAACAGCGCTCCATCCTTTCGCCAGGTGCCGCAGTCAGCGCCACCACACGGCAAAGGAGACACACGATGTCCACAACGACCCCCCCGACCGTCACCTCCGGCATCCGGCGGACCCAGTACACGCTGATCGTCCTCAGTGTGCTGCTCGCCACGGCGATCGCCTTCGCTGCCTTCTTGGCGATGAACCTGGCCGACGCCTCGCCTTCCGGGACCGCGACCGATCCGGCAGTTTCCGTGGAGCAGACACCGCTGGGAGACCCGCAGTTTGACGGGGACCCTTCGTGCTGGCAGCCGCAGGTGCCCTGCTGAGGGTGGCTCTGCGCGAAGAACGCCGCTGTGCGCCTGGGCTTGGGGGCCGGGCGCGCAGCGGTCTTTCAGTGCCCGAAGGGATCGGGAATCGAGCCGGGCAGCCACGAGTGCAACTCGCCGTCGCGCCAGCCACGCTCTCGGACCGTCCGGCGGGCCTCCCGCTTGTAGCGTCCGACCAGCCGGTCGAGATACAGCAGGCCGTCGAGGTGGTCGACCTCGTGCTGCAGCGCGACAGCAAGGATGCCGGTACCGACCACGGTGGTCGGCTCGCCGAACTCGTCGAACCCGACGACGGTGGCCAGCGCCGCCCGACTGGTGGGGAAGTGCTCGCCCGGTACGGACAGGCACCCTTCGATGTCGTGCTCTTCATCCGGCAGGCCGCCGGGGATCGGATCGGTCGTCAGCACCGGATTGACTACGTGGCCGCGCTGGATGCGGCCGGTTGCGTCTGCGCAGCTGTACACGAAGACCCGTTGTGGGACACCGATCTGAGGCGCGGCAAGACCCGCGCCGTTGGCCGCTGCGTTCGTCTCCATCATGTCCGCGACCAAAGAACGCAGCGCCTCGTCGTACGCCGTGACAGGCGAGGCGGGGTGATGCAGGACGGGGTCTCCGACGATACGGATGGGGTGAATAGCCATGGCGGTGGGAATCGTAGAAGGCGAGCCGTGACACACCTCACCCACGTCTGCTAGCAGTTCTGCTTGCAACAGCTAGCACCCGCGCCTACCGTGGTCGGTGAGCGTCATGGGAGGTGAGTTGAATGCAGGCACTGACCGGAATCGGGCAGTACATCCGCGAGCAACGCATCGCCGCGCAGGTCTCGCTGCGGCAACTGGCTCAGGCCACCGGAGTGAGCAACCCCTACCTCAGCCAGATCGAGCGGGGACTGCGCAAGCCGAGCGCGGAGATCTTGCAGCAGATCGCCAAGGGCTTGCGGATCTCCGCCGAGACGCTGTACGTGCAAGCCGGCATCCTCACCGAGCGCGAGGGTGACCCGGACGTAGCGAACAGCATCCTGCGGGACCCGCACCTGCACGAGCGGCAGAAGCAGGTGCTGCTCGACATCTACCAGTCCTTCTGCAACGAGAATGCCCACCAGAAAGAGGAGTCATGAGCATCGGTACCGAGTTCAAGCAGTACGGCGAGATCGCCGTCGAGCAGGGCAGGACTGCCCTCGTCGGCGTCCGCACCTACGCGTTCGCAGCAGTCGGCGCCGGTGACGTCGTCATCACGCGGGCGGCCGAGCGCGGCAAGCAGCTGGCTTCCGGCACACAGGGGATCGCCACCGGCCGGATCACCCCGACCGTCGTCGCCGCCGACGTCCGCAAGGCGGTCGAGACGTACCTGCAGACGGCGGGTGAGCAGGCGGCCACCGTCTACGCCCAGCTCAGCACGCGCGGTGCGGAGGTCGTCCGCGAGTTCCGCAAGGACCCACGGGTGCAGCGCGTGATCTTCCGCGCCGAGCGGGCCGTCGACACCGTCGAGGACTCCCTTGAGGACCTTCTCGATGAGGTCGGGGACGAGGTGACGGAGGCGAAGGATGCCGTCGCAGAGGGCGCGGAGAAGACCCGGGCCACCGTACGCAAGAGCGCGGCCCGCAACACGAATGCCGCCAAGTCCACGAGTCGGACGCCGCCGGTCCGCAAGGCCCCGGCTCGCAACGCCGCCGCCCGCAAGGCGCCCACGGCCAAGACCGTCAGCAAGACCCCGGCCAAGACCCCGGCCAAGACCCCGGCCAAGGCCACTCGCAAGGCCACTCGCAAGGCCGCCAAAAAGGCCTGAGCGCCGCCGTACGACCTCGAAGGACCCCCGGACCTCTCGCCCGGGGGTCCTTCGTCGTCGAGCCGTCAATCCGACCAATCCCGTGTGAGCGGCCGCACGGCGTACGCTCGTGGAGTGGACATCTTCGGCAGCATGCTGGCGAACGGGATCGAGCTGGGAGCGCTCGCCGTGGCCGTCTGGGCCTTTGTCGACGCCGTCACCCGGCCGACACCGCTGTACACCGCCGCGGACAAGCTGACGAAACCAGCGTGGCTGGGCATCGCCGGCGGCGCGGTCGCGGTGTCCTTTCTGACAGACACGCTCGGCCTCTTCGGTCTGGTCGCCCTCGTCGCCTCGATCGTCTACCTCGTGGACGTGCGACCCGCCTTGCAGCAGGTCCAGCGGGGCAACCCCTGGTAGATCCGCTCTCGACCCGGCTGCTCGATATTCCAGCCGGTTGTCTGGAGTACGCGGTCATCGGCACGTCGGAACCGATCACCCTCTTCGCACACGGACTCGGCGGCAGCATCAGCGAGACCCGGCCGCTGTCCAGCGGTGTCCGCGGCACCCGCGTCTTCCTGCACTTCCCCGGCCACGGCCGGTCCACCGCATCGACCGGTACGCCGACGTACGCGGATCTAGCGGCCGGGGCACTCGCGGTCGCCGACCACACCGGCGCGAGCCGGGCGCTCGGCGTATCGATGGGTGCGGGCGCACTGACCCGGCTTGCAGCCGACCTGCCGCACCGGTTCGAGCGGATGGTGTTCTTTTTGCCCGCAGTGCTCGACCGACCGCGATCGGCACCGACCCGGGCACGCCTGACCGCGATGGCCGACGCGCTCGAGGACCCGCAACGGCTGGCCGAGCTCGTCGCGGCGGAGTTGCCGGTGTCGGTGCGCCAGACCCCGGCCGCTCGGCTGTATGTCGCCGAACGCACCGCTCGGCTCCGGACGCCGGACATCGGTCGCGGCCTTCGGATCTTCGCCGAACAGGTACCGCTCGAGAGCCGGACCCGGCTGGCCGACGTGACCGCTCTGTCACTCGTGCTCGGTTGTAAGGATGACCTGCTGCATCCGGCCGCCATCGCCCGGGAACTCGCCGCAGCGCTACCGCTCGCTCGGCTCCATGTGTTCCCCGAATCCGGTCCACTGTGGACGGAGCGAACAGCGCTCCGAGGACAGATCGGTTCCTTCCTGAACGCCTAGGCGGCCGACAGGAAAACAACCCTTGACAAGAAAAATCGTCGGCAGCAGCATGGGTCTATGCACGAGGTAGCGGTGATCGCTGAACCCGCGGCGGCCGAGGCGTCACTCGACCCCATTCGTGCCCGCCTGCTCGCCGAGCTGGTCGAGCCGAGCTCGGCAACCGCACTGGGCGAGCGGGTCGGGCTGCCCCGGCAGAAAGTGAACTATCACCTCAGGGCACTGGAACAGCACGGGCTGATCGAACTTGTCGAGGAACGCCGCCGGGGCAACTGCACGGAGCGGGTCATGCAGGCGACCGCGAGGTCCTACGTGATCTCCCCCGCGGCGTCCGCACGGCTGGCGCCGGATCCCGGCCGTTCCACGAACCAGCTGTCGGTCCGCTGGTTGCTGTCGCTCGCCGGCCGGCTCGTTCGTGATGTGGGTGACCTCGTCAGCGGCTCGGAGACTGCGGGCCGACGGGTGGCGACCTTCGGTCTCGACGTCGAGATCAGGTTCGCCTCCGCCTCCGACCGGGCGGCATTCGCCGATGAGCTCGCGGCCGCGATTGCGGCCCTCACTGCCAAGTATCACGACGGAGCGGCCAACCGCGGGCGTGATCACCGCGTCGTCGTCGCCGTCCATCCCTCGGTCGTGCGCACCGAGGCTGATTCGAAAGGAAGCTGACGTGGCCGCAGAATTCGAAGTCCATAAGAATGTGCCTCTCGACGCCAGCCCGGAAGAGGTGTGGGAGGCGATCGCCACCGGTCCCGGGCTCGAAGCGTGGTTCATGCCGATGGAGCTGGACCCCGAGAGTGCCCTGGTGCTGGCATGGCTGCCGGGCAAGCGCCTGGCCGTCCGGACGCCCGAGTCGGACAGCGGGTCCAGCCAGGCCTTCGAGTACCTGATCGAGGCGCGGGACGGGGGCAGTACCGTGCTCCGCTTCGCCCACAGCCTCGCCGGTGACGACTGGAACGACGAGTTCGTCAGCATGGCGAGTCGCGGTTGGGACATGTACTTCCACACCCTGACCCAGTACTTCACGCACTTTCGCGGCCGATCGGCGACGTACATCGAGGCCGAAGGACCGAACTCCTCGGCGCTGCAGCAGAACTGGCCGCGGCTCCTCGACGCAGTCGATGCGACGACGCTGCACGGATCCGTCCGGCTGACGCTGCCGGGCAGGCCGCCGACGGCGGGGACGGTGGACTACGTCAGCGAGAACTTCCTGGGGGGGCGCACTGCCGATGCCCTCATCCGCTTTCACGGCAGGTGGCCGATCGGCATCCTGGCTAGGCTCCCAGGATGCACGAGCATGGACGCACGGAGCGGCTGGATCTCACCGACGCGACGCTTCGTGAGTGGGACGCGACTGTCCTCGACGCCGACCCGGACCAGGGCATCGTCCTGGACCGGTCGGCGTTCTATCCGGGCGGCGGCGGGCAGCCGCCGGACCACGGTGTGCTGCTCTGGGGTGGCGTGCAGACCCGGATCGTCGGCGTACGACGGGGTGACGATCCGCGCCTGATAGCGGCCGAGGGCGATCCGGTGCCGCCGGTCGGAACGTCGGTGCGCGGAGCGATCGAGGACGACCGGCGGACGGCGTTGATGCGTACGCACTCAGGACTTCATCTGCTCGCCGGAGTCGTGTTCCGGGACTTCGGTGCACTGGTGACGGGCGGCAACATGGAACCGCTCACCGCCCGGATGGACTTCGACCTGCCCGAGATCCCCAGCGACTTCAAGGACCGGATCGCGGCCGCCTGCGCGGTCGAGGTCGCTGCTGACCGGGCCATCCGCGTGGACAACCTCCCGCGCGAGGAGGCATTTGCCATTCCCGACATCATCAGGACCGCTACGAACCTGCTCCCGCCCGGCCTGGAGGTCGTCCGGATCGTGGACATCGTCGGCCTCGACGTTCAAGCCGATGGTGGGACGCACGTCGCGTCCACCCGGCAGATCGGCGACATCGAAGTGCTCAAGGTGGAGAACAAGGGCAAGGCCAACCGCCGGCTCCGAGTTCGCCTGCAATGACCTCGCCCGCGATACACGTGATCGCAAAACAAGGCGACATCACCACCGAAGAGGTCGACGTGATCGTCAACGCCGCGAACCCGGGGCTGCTCGGCGGTGGCGGCGTCGACGGTGCGATCCACGCTGCCGGGGGGCCGGCGATTCTGGCCGAGTGCCGACAGCGCAAGCGCGAACTCCCCGGCGGTCAGTTGCCGCGCGGCCAGGCGGTGGCGACCACCGCCGGGCGGCTGCTCGCGCGCTGGGTGGTGCACACCGCCGGACCGGTCTGGTCGCCGGACGACGACCGGACGGAGGTCTTGACCAGCTGCTACCGCGAGTCGCTGCGGGTGGCCGGTGACCTCGGTGCACGCAGCATCGCCTTCCCAGCGATCTCGGCCGGCGTGTACGGCTGGCCCATGGACGACGCTGCCCGGATCGCGGTCAGCTCCGTGCGGGCGGCGCCGCCGGGGCCGGTTCGGGAGGTTCGCTTCGTGCTGTTCGGTCCGGAGGCGCTCCAGGTGTTCCAGCGGGCGATGGGTTAGCGAGGCCCGCGAGGTACACCTTGCGGACGGCGAAGATCTCGCGCAGTTCACTGCGCACCTCGCCGAAGAACTCGTCGCGGTACGACGCGTCGGTGACCGCTGTGACGAGGAACTGCAGGCCGCCTACCGTCCCGATGAACGCGGCGGTGATGAGCAGTTCGCGGGTCACCGCCACCTGCCCACCGAACAGCGAGACGGTCGGACCGAGCGGCACGGCGTCCCGCCCCACCCATTGGGTGAATGTCGGCGCTCCGACCGTCAACAGCCCGAGCAGCAGGTAGAACGCCGTCACGATGAGGCCGACCAGCAGCGCCTGCAGGCCTTGGCTGACGAAGAGCATCAGGGCGATGTTGAACCGCTCGGTCCGCCGCAGCGGTACCGGCTCGGTCAGCGGCTCCTCGTCGGCCGGGACGGCTGGCACCGCCGGCGTACCGCTGCAGGTGTCCCGGACGTTCGCCCAGGACTCGAACCGTTCCAGGGCGACCACGTCCTGTGGGAGTCGCAGCACCAGCAGGGCGCTACCCAGAGCCATGAAAAGGGCGACCACGCCGAGGAAGTACGCAGTCGGGATCTCCGCTGACACTTTCCACATCTCGGCGTTGAGAAACATGAAGACGCTGAAGAGCAGCAGCGTCGGCAGGGTCCGCGCGAGCACGACCGCCACGTTGCGCATCTGGGCGCCGATGATCCGTAGTGACCACGCCGCCATCGGTACGACGGCGTAGGAGGTCCCGAAGAAGACGAGCACCAGCACCGCGACGTTGACGACGAGCAGGGTGACCGACTGCGCGACCTGCCGGCCGATGACCAGCGGGATGATCGGCGGCACGAGCACGAATGCGAAGACTTCGGGTGCCCCGAACCGATCCGGGATCTGAAGCCGGCGTCGCCCGCGCGCCTGGTTGACCATCGCCACGAGGGTCAGCGCGACGGCTGTGGCGGCGAGGAAGGCCAGCACGTTCTGCCACCAGCTGAAGTCCAGATTCAGGCTGCTGGTCAGCTCGGCCAGGAAGATCAGCGTGAGCAGCGGGGCGGCCCGGTTCAGCACGTCCCGAGTCGCGCTGTAGTCGATGATGACGTGCGGCGCGCCACGGCGTACCAGCCAGCGTTCGATCTCCTGGCGCCTGACCGGGTTCACGAGGCCCTGACCCCCGCCCGTCGCCGTCCAGTCCGTTCCGGTTGCGGGCTCACGAAACGGCCTCCCAGCGCACGGTGATCTCCCCGAGCCGCCAACGCGCGCTGCGGCCCACGACCGGCCAGCCCTGGTCGAGCAGTCCCTCCACCGCCGCGGCCCAGCGCTGCTGCGGTCCGAACGCGCTGTACGGCGCCTTGACCGCCCAGGACTCGTCGAAGGCGCAGAGGAACTCGTGTACCCGCTCTCCGGGGACGTTGCGGTGGATCAGCGCCTTCGGCAGACGTTCGGCGAGTTCGCTCGGCCGGCGCAGTGAACCGGCGCGGGCAGCGAGGGTCAGCGTCAGCGGTCCGCTCGCGTCGACAGCCACCCAGCCGGCCTTACGACCGAGCTCGTCGCTGGTGCCTTCGATCAGCAGCCCGCCCGGCGCCAACCCGGCCGCCAGCGTCGTCCACGCCTCGGCGGCCGCTGCCTCGTCGTACTGGGGCAGCACGTTGAGGGCGCGCACGAGAACCGGTCGCTGGCCCGCCAGCTCGAATCCACCGGCGGCGAAGCGCAACCGTGGGGGATCGGCGAAGTCCTGCGCGGCGGCGACCCGGTCGGCGTCGATCTCCAGCCCGAGAACCTCGATGTCCGCTCGTACGGCGGCCAGCCGTTGCGCCAGCTCGACTGTGGTGACCGGGCTGCGGCCGTAGCCGAGATCGACGACGAGCGGGCGCACGGCGTCGCGCAGCCGGGCCGACTGCGTCCCGACGATCCAGCGGTCGACCCGGCGCAGCCGGTTCGGGTTCGTGGTTCCTCGCGTCGGCAGCCCCAGCGCGCGCGATCGTCCCGCTGCCAGCCGCGGTGCCCGCTTTGCCACGGGCAATAGCGTACGAGTGACCGCTCTTGGCGCTGGCTCTCTGACTGGCGCGAGGCCGGGTTGGTGTGCGCGGAGCCGACCGAGCCGGTAAGACTGGGACCCTGAGCGGCGCGGAGGCCCCATGGCTGACACAGAGATCCCTTGGAACTCTTCGGTCCAGGACAGTCCGACGGCA